>NZ_JBYOKH010000011.1:0-140284 GCF_057799415.1 Achromobacter sp. 18P8.1.1
CGACAACGACGTCAAGGGCGCCGACGCCATCACCGGCGTCACCTGGAACATCACCGACGCCCAGCGCGCCGAGATCTCCCAGTACGGCACCCTCACACTCAACGCCAACGGCACCTGGCAGTTCACGCTCGACAACAGCAAGCCTGCGGTCCAGGCGCTCGGCGCCACCGACAAGCTGAACTTCACGCTGAACTACACCGTGGCCGATGCCGACGGTGACACCTCCAGCGCCAACCTCAGCTTCAGCATCCAGGGCACCGACGACGTGGCCGTGGTCACTAACGACGCTCAGTCCGTCACCGAAGATTTGAACGTCATCGCCGGAAAACTGGGGGTGAACGGCAGCGTCACGGTCAACGATCCCGATGCTGGCCAGTCGACCTTCAACACGAGCAGCCTCGCCTTCACCGGCAGCACGCACCCCGGCGGCCAGTTGGGCGCGATCACCATCAACGCCAACGGCACCTACTCGTACCAGGTCGACAACGCCGCGGTTCAGTTCTTGAAGGCTGGTCAGAGCATCGTCGAAACCTACACGGTCGCCTCTGCCGACGGTTCGGCCACCAGCACCATCACCATCACCATCAACGGCACGAACGACGTCCCGGTCATCAGTGGCGACACCAGCGGTTCCGTCATCGAAGACGCGGCAAATCCCAAGTTGACCGACAGCGGCCGTCTGATTGTCACCGATGCCGACGCTGGCCAATCAGGCATCAACACGAACGTCTCTCCAATCAAGGCGCCCGGCACGCTGGGCGAACTGACCATCGACGCGAACGGAAATTGGCACTATTCCGTGGATAACTCGGCGGTCCAGTATCTTCGGGCGGATCAGACGAAGGAAGAGCGATTCACCGTCAAGACCATCGACGGCACCGAGCGGGAGATCGTCGTTACCATCCAAGGTGTGAACGACGCTCCGCAGACCGAAGACGGCTCCGCGAACCTGGAGGCCAAGGACGGCCAGTACGAATTCTCGCTGAATGACTTCGCGTTCAATGACGGTGCCGAAGGCAACCACCTGCAGAGCATCATCATCACGCAGCCGCCCACCAGCGGCGCGCTGACCTATAACGGCCAGCCCGTAACTGCCGGTCAGGAAATCCCGAAGTCCGCCATCGAGCAAGGCCTGTTGAAGTACACCCCTGGCGCCGACAAGCAAGACGGCACCTTCCATTTCCAGGTGAAAGACAACGGGGGTACAGCCAATGGCGGCCAGGACACCTCCACCGAGCACAAGTTCGTCATCTCTGCCGATCATCTGGTCTCGGGCGAGAACACCGGCAGCGGCACGGGCACCAACCCGCCGCTGAACGGCGGTTCGGGCGATGACATCATCCTGGGCGACAAGGGCGGCACGGTCCCGACCGTGGAGCCGGGCAAGAGCTACAACATCGCCCTGATCGTGGATACCTCGGGCAGTATGAGCTACGGCCTGAACGGGGCCTCCGGCGTTTCCTACGAACAATCGCGCATGAAGCTGGTGAAGGACGCCCTGGTGGTCCTGGCCAACCAATTGGCCGGCCATGACGGCAAGATCAACGTCACGCTGATCGGATTTGCGACGAGCAGCGGCGTGAACATCAGCATCAACAATTTCTCGAAGGACTCCCTGCCCTCGCTGCTGAGTGCCATCGACGCCCTTACTGCCAACGGCGGCACGAACTACGAAGCCGCTTTCAATACTGCGGTGAACTGGTTCAACCAACAGAGCAGCAGCGGTAACACCGCCACCAATGGCTACGAGAACAAGACGTTCTTCCTGACGGACGGCGACCCCACCTACTACCAAACGACCAACTGGTTGGGCCAGACCGTCGTGGGCGGGACCGGCAACTCGACGGACGCGACGACCATCAGCGAGTCGCTGTCCGGCTACAAACCGTTGGCCAACATCAGCCAGGTCAATGCCATCGGCATCGGCCCGGGCGTGAACGCCGATATCCTGCGCGTGTTCGACAACACGGGCGGCGGCGGCACAGCATATGCACCGGTTGGCGACGGTTCGAACACCACGCTTGCCAACTTCAATTCGAGCTCTTCGTCGAGCACGAACTGGAACAACATGTCCAACTGGGCCACCACCGGCACGGGCAGCGGCAGCTCGGTATCACGCACCAACAACGCGCTACAGATCGTCGACACCACGGGCGGCACGCACACCACCGCGACCAGCCCGACGTTCACGATCAACGCGTACGGCAAAGTGACGTTCGACGTCACCACCAGCAACTACGCGACGGGCGACAAGTTCACGTGGACGCTGCAACGTTGGGACGGCAGCAAGTGGGTCAACATGGACAGCGGCAGCACCACTGCCGCTCTGTCCGGGAAAACGTCCGTGTCGTCGGCGGTGATGCCTTCTGGCTCCTATCGCCTGGTGTATGACCTGGATGACACAACCAACAACTCGCAGAACGCGACGGTCCAGATCGACAACATCGTGCAAACGAGCTGGTCGTCCAGCAATGTGGTGGCGGCCCCCGGCGGCCAAGTGGATATCGTTCTGAAGCCCGAGGACCTGACCGCGGCGCTGCAGGGTGGCAACATTACCAACGACCCGGCCGTGGTGGGCAACGACGTCATTAACGGCGGCGCCGGCAACGACATCATCTTTGGTGACACGATCAATACCGATCACCTCACCTGGGGCAATGTCGCCGCCGGTTCGCATGATGGCCAAGGCCTGAAGGCGCTGCAGGACTTCCTGGCTTACCAGAACGGCCATGCGGCGACCAGCACGGAGATCTACGACTACCTGAAGGCCAATCACGCGCAGTTCAACCTGCCGGACGATCCGCGCGGTGGCAACGACACCGTCCATGGTGGCACGGGCGATGACATCATCTACGGCCAGGGCGGCAACGACACCCTGTACGGCGATGACGGCAACGACATCCTGTATGGCGGTTCCGGCAATGACTATCTGCACGGTGGCGCCGGCAACGACGTGCTGGACGGCGGTTCGGGCAACGACACGCTGATCGGCGGCAAGGGCAACGACACGCTGTACGGTGGCGCTGGCAGCGACACGTTCAAGTGGGAGTTGAATGACCAGGGTTCGGTCGGCGCCCCCGCCGTCGACACGATCAAGGACTTCTCCAACGACACCATTGCCAACGGTGGCGACGTCCTGGATCTGAAGGATCTGCTGGTCGGCGAAAAGGACGGCACGCTGACGCAGTACCTGAACATCCACAAGGAAGGCAACAACACGGTCATCGACATCAACACCAAGGGCCAGATCGCCCAAGGCGCAGACCAGAAGATCGTGCTGGAGAACGTGGACCTGACGAACAATGGCCAGATGAACAATCAGGCCATCATCAATGACCTGCTGCAAAAGGGGAAATTGAACGTCGACCACAGCTAAACCGTAGTGCCCCAAGGGCAGGCCGGCAACGGCCTGCCCTTGGACAGCAGGCATTTTTGATGCAGGCACGCCTGCGAGAGTCGGAAAAATGTGAAAATCCGTTTCATGTCTTCGACTCACCGTTTCCGCGGCTCGCTGAACCTGTGCCGACTGGTTTTGCTGTGCCTGGCTTGCGTCTGGGGCGGCAGCTTCGCCCTGGAGGTCAGCTCCGACCGGCTGCAAAGCCTGGCGGCCAGCCGCTATGGCGCAAAGGGCGCGAAATCGGTGGGAACCTGGTTGCAGCTGCTGCGCAACCCACCGCCAGCCCAGGAACGGGACAAGCTGACGCTTGCGAATGACTTCTGGAACCGCGCGCTACTCTCGGGCGAAGACCAGACCATCTGGGGGCAAGCCGACTACTGGGCCACTCCGCTGGAATCGTTGGGCAAAGGCGCCGGCGACTGCGAAGACTATGTGATCGGCAAGTACTTCACCTTGCTGTCGATGGGTGTCCCCGCGAACAAGCTGCGCTTCATCTACGTCCGTGCGCGCATCGGCGGTCCCGCCAGCAGCAGCCAGGTCGCCCACATGGTGCTGGGCTACTACGAAACCCCGAATGCCGTCCCGCTGGTGCTGGACAGCCTGATTTCAACCATCCTTCCGGCGACGCAGCGTCGCGACCTGACGCCGGTCTTCAGCTTCAACGCCGACGGCGTCTACGTTGACGGCAAGCCCGCCGCGCCGGTTGACCGCCTCAGCCGCTGGCGTGATCTACTTCAACGCATGGAACGGGAAGGCATACGCCCCTGACCGCCGGAACCAAGACTATGTCCATACTTCGACAGCTACTGCTCAGCGTTACCCTTGCGATCGGCGTCATCCTGCTTGGCACCTTGGCACTCAGCGTCAACTCGGCGCGCGAATACCTGTCGGGCCAATTGCAGGTGCAGAGCACCGATGCCGCCGTATCGCTGGCGCTGTCCTTGTCGCAACCCGCCAACAATGACCCCGTCCTTCAGGAATTGCTGGTGTCGGCGCTGTACGACGGCGGCCATTTCTCGCTGGTGCGCCTGGCCGACCCGGAAGGCAAGGTGCTGATCGAACGCAAGTCGGACGCCACGCCGAAGTCGGTTCCCGCCTGGTTCCAGAAGCTGGCCCCGCTGGACACGCAGCCTGCCAGCCATGCCGTCAGCGACGGCTGGCGCCAGATCGGCGAAGTCACCCTGATCGCCAACGATGCCTATGCCTGGGAAGCCTTGTGGCGCAGCAGCCTGAGAATGATCGCGCTGGTCGTGGGCGCGGGCGTCTTGTGGGCCGTGTTCGCGTTTGTGCTGGTGGGCTGGATCAAGAACCGCCTGCTGCGCGAAATCAGCGACCACGTCCGCAGCATCGGCCAGGACACGCCACCCGAGCAGGTGGAAGCCCGCGTGCCAGAGCTGTCCGGCGTCGTGCAAGCCTTGAACCAGACCCGCGAACGCGTATATGCCAGCGTAGAAGAGCAGAACGCCAAGATCGAATCGCTGGAACTGGAGCTGAACCAGGATCCGGTCACCGGCCTGCCGAACCGAAAATACTTCGTCAACGAATTCCGGCGCGCGCTGGAAGCACCGGCCGTCGCCACGAGCCAGTCGGCATCGCGTTCCATCGCCGGCGGCCATGTGCTGGTATTCCGGCAGCGGGATCTGGCTGACCTGAACCGCCATATGCCCCGCGAATTCATCGACCAATGGCTGCGCGCCGCGTGCCAACGCATTCAGGGCACGCTCAAGAGCCTCAATGTCGCTACGCCGCTGCTGGCCCGGCTGAACGGTTCCGATTTTGCGCTGCTGCTGCCCGGCTGCGCGGCGCCGCAGGCAATGATGGTCGCCGAACAGTTGCGGGCGGACCTGCATGCGTCGCGCATCCCGGTCGGTGAAGGCCATCTGTGCCGCTGGGCGCAGGCCATGACCGACTACGGTTCGGGCAATCAGGCCGGCCCGGTGCTTGCGCGCCTGGACTTCGGTTTGATGCGGGCGGAAAGCGCCAACAACGATCAGGTCGTAATCGCGGGCGCGACCGACATGCAGTCGCCGTCAGAATCCGGCGAACGCGCCTGGAAGGACGCCATCCTGACTGCGCTGGAGAAGAACCAGTTCGAACTGGCGACCGAACCGCTGCTGGCCGCCGACGGCCGCAAGGTCCGCACGGAAGCTATGCTGATGCTGCGTACCGCGGCCGATCAAGTCGCCATTCCCGCCACCCTGTTCATTCCGCCCGCGGTGCGGTTGGACCTGGTGGCCGATTGCGATCTGGAGTCCGTGCGCCTGGGCCTGGAATGGCTGGTGGCCCACGAAGGCCAACTGGCCATCCGGGTCGCCCTGCCCTCGTTGCGGGGCCAGAAGTTCTTCCGCCAATTGGCGCTGCTGCTGACGGAACATCGTGGACTGGCGTCGCGCCTGTTCCTGGAAATCGATGCGCACGGTCTGGTGGAATGCCACGAGCAGATCGCCACGCTGGCGCGCGTGGCCTCGGAATTCGGCGCGCATATCGGCGTGCGCCGCCTGGCGCAGCAGTTCGGCGCCGTGGCTCAACTGCACACCCTGCCCTTGTCCTATGTGAAGCTGGGAGGCGGGTTCGTCGGAGGCATGTCGCAAAGCCCGGGCAGCCAGCAATTGACGGCTTCCGTGCTGGAAACCGCCCGCGCCCTGAATATCGCGGTCTATGCCGAAGACGTGCCCGATGCCGAAACGCGCCGCATCCTGTCCGAGCTGGGCATCAGCATCATGCGCGGGCCGGGCGTGAAGCCGGCGGCCAACGCAACCTGACCCCTGGGCCGGTTATTTCTTGGCTTGCTGATACAGCGGCAACACCTGCTGCGCGGCAGCCTGCAGGTCGCTGATACGCGATTCGGCCGAGGGGTGCGTGGACAGGATTTCCGGCGGCGCGTTGCCGCTGTCGGCCGCCCCCATCTTCTGCCACAGCGTCACTGCGGCACGCGGGTCATAGCCCGCCCGCGCCGCCAGTTCCACGCCCATGCGGTCCGCTTCGGTCTCGTGCGTGCGGCTATTGGGCAGCGTGAACATCACGCTTGTGAGTTGCCCGCCCAGATCTGACGCGGCGTTGGAACCGGTCGCGATCGACAGCACCTGCAATCCCAGGTTAGTGGCCATCTGCTGCGAAACGCGCTCGCGGGCGTGCTCACGCAGCGCGTGGGCAATTTCGTGGCCCAGCACGGCGGCCAGTTCGTCGTCGGTTGGCTTGATCTTGGAGAGCAGGCCCGTATAGACGGCGATCTTGCCGCCGGGCATGCACCAGGCGTTGATCTCGTCGCTGGACAGCACGTGCACTTCCCACTTCCAGCCGGAAGCGTCCGGGCGGAAGATTCCTGCCTGCGCAATCAGCCGCTGAGAAATGGCGCGCACCCGCGCCACCTGCTGCGCATCGCGGTCCAGCAGCCCTTTGGCTTGAGCCTGCTTGAGAATGTCGGTGTACTGCTGGCTGGCCTCTTGCTCGAGCGCTTGCGAAGGCACAAGGCTGGACATGTATTGCGTACGGTTGACGCCGATGGCGCCGGACTGTGTCGTGTTCATGCCGGTGCAGCCAACCAGCGCGGCCAGCGCAAGCGCCACAGCCGTGCCGTGCAACAGATGACGTTTACGGTTCATGTCGGTCTCCAACAGACGATGGCGGGAACGCTCGCGTGTCAGAGCGGATCGCCGCACTGGCCGCGATGGCGCAGCGCATGATCGATCAGCACCAGCGCAAGCATGGCTTCGGCGATGGGCGTGGCGCGGATGCCGACGCAAGGGTCATGGCGGCCCAAGGTCTGCACCATGACCGGCTCGTTCGCGCGATTGACCGAACGGCGCTCGACGCGGATGCTGGACGTGGGTTTGATCGCCAGGGACACGGTGATCGGCTGGCCCGTCGAAATGCCGCCCAGCACGCCACCGGCGTGGTTGGTCAGAAAACCGTCGGGTGTGATCTCGTCGCCGTGTTCGGAGCCGCGCTGCGCAATGCAGTCGAAGCCCGCGCCGATGGACACGCCCTTGACGGCGTTCAGGCCCATCATCACGTGCGCGATGTCGGCGTCCAGCCGGTCGTAGATGGGTTCGCCCCAACCGGCCGGCAGGTTTTCCGCCACGACTTCAATACGTGCGCCGACCGAATCGCCGTCGCGCCGCAACTGGTCCATATAGGCTTCCAGTTCCGGAACGACCTCGGCATTGGGCGCGTAGAACGGGTTGTTGGGAACTTCATCCCACGACAGAAACGGGATGGCTACTGGGCCCAGCTGGCTCATGTAGCCGCGCACTTTCACGCCGTACTGCTCGGCCAGCCACTTCTTGGCGATGGCGCCGGCCGCCACGGTGGGCGCCGTCAGGCGCGCGGACGAGCGGCCGCCGCCGCGCGGGTCCCGGACGCCGAACTTGCGCCAATAGGCGTAGTCGGCATGCCCCGGGCGGAAGGTGTCTGCGATGTTCGAATAGTCTTTGCTGCGCGCGTCGGTATTGCGGATCAGCAGGCCGATCGGCGTGCCCGTGGTGACGCCTTCATAAACGCCGGACAGGATCTCGACCTGATCGGCCTCCTGGCGTTGCGTGACGTGGCGCGAGGTGCCGGGACGGCGGCGGTCCAGTTCAAGCTGGATGTCGGACGCGTCCAGGCTGAGCCCCGGGGGACAGCCATCCACGACGCAACCGATGGCCGGCCCGTGGGATTCGCCGAAATTCGTGACGGTAAAGAGGGTACCTAGGGTATTGCCGGGCATAGGAAGTCAACAGGTCGGATTTGCGAGCAACCCCGATTATGACACCGCCGACGCCAAAGCCTGGATTTCCGAGGCCGGCGCAGGGCGGCCCAGCAGATAACCCTGCATTTCCCTGCAACCCAGGGACTTCAGGATTTCGCGTTGGCCTTCGGTTTCGACGCCTTCGGCCACAACGGGCAGGCGCATCGCCTGGCACAGTCCAAACAGCGCGGAGACGACTTCGCGGCTGCCGGCATCGGACTCCAGCGCCGAAATGAAACTGCGGTCGATCTTCACCCAATCGATGGGCAGGTGACGCAGGTGATTCAGGCTGGAATAGCCGCAACCGAAATCGTCCAGCGCCACGCCGATGCCTTTGGCGCGCAGCGTGTTCAGGATCTTGACGTGCCGCTCGTAGTGCAGGATGAAGATCGATTCCGTGATCTCCAGCACCAGCTTGCTGGGCGACAGCCGGGTGGCCGCCAGCACATCCGCCACCAGTTGAACCAGCCCATCCTCGTTCATCTGCTTGACCGACAGGTTCACATGCACCCGCCAGGCCGGGGGCCACAAGGCGGCTTGCGAGCAGGCCCGCTCCAGGATCCAGGCGCCTAGCGGAACAATCAGCCCGCTGCGTTCGGCCAATTCGATGGTGACTGCTGGCGACACGCTGCCCAACACGGGGTGATGCCAGCGCAACAAGGCCTCGCAGCCCTGCACGACACCGGTCCCACTGTCGCAAACGGGCTGGTAGAACAGTTCAAACTGGTCCATGGCGGGCGTGGTCAGCGCCAGACGCAAGTCGTTTTCCAGGCCCTGCTGGTCGCGGTGCCGCGCCAACAGCCGGAAGTCGAACAGATTCCAACCGGGGCCGCCCCGCTCTTTCAGCGGAACCATCGCCACCTGCACGCAGCGTTGCATTTCTTCCACAGTGCGCCCGTGGTCCGGGTACAACGCGGCCCCGACCCGGAAGACGGCTATCAGGGGACGCCCCCCCAATTCGTACGGAGCGCTCAGGTCTTCCAGCAGCTTGGCCGACACCTGCGCCGCCCCCACTTCGTCCACTTCAGGCACACAGAGGGTGAAGCTGTCGATGCCGGTACGCGCCACCATGCCGCCCAAGGTACGGGTGATCAGGCCCAGACGATTGGCCACCTGGACCAGCAGCGACTGGTCTTCGCCAGCACGCAGCATGGCGCTGATCTCGGCATATTGTTCGAAACTGACCAGGAAAAAAGCGCCCCGGCGTGCCGGCCCTTCCGTTTGGGCCAGCCAGGCGCGCGCGCGGCGATGCAGCTCCTGCTGGCTCAGGACGCCGGTCAATTCGTCGCGCGTCAGCCGTCCACGCAATGCACGTTCCCTGCGGACGAAAAACACACTTATCGCCGCAAGTGCGCCCGCGAGCGTCAGGCACAGTGCGAGCAGGTAACTCTCACGCACGGAGCCCCCTATCTAGAAACCCCTGGCGTTGCGGTCCGAGAAAGAACCCAAGGGCTGTAACATTTTTTAAATTATGCATTATTTTCGCAAAAAAACGCCACACTTCAGAGGCAACGCGCCTCTTTTCCTTGAAATCCTAAGGCTCTCTGATTGCTCGTGGATGGTCATAACGGTCCCTGGATAGCGTTCGCTGGCCGATCCATAGATCCATGCCCTACCCTTACTACGACAGCCAAAGCCCAAAAATTAATACGCCCTGTCTCAATAGTTCTCAAGCGGGCAATTATCACGCTCGAAATAATTGCACAGGTTGTCTGATGTCGTAGCGTATTTCGTAATATTCTGTACGTTCTGTGACATGCCGAATTACAGTGTAAGCGGCGCCACTGAGGTATTAGTAACGTGTGTCACGTTTCTTATCCAGGTTTTTTCCCGTCGGGCACGTTCGCTGCCCGATGTCCCCTTTCATCGGCCGCCCGGCAACCCTCCTCGCGAGGTGGCCTGCCGTCCAAAAAGGGAACCCCAAACACATGTCGACATTTCGCCGATTACTTTTTTGCACAGCCCTCCTGATCGGCTTCATCCTGCTAGGCGCACAGGCGCTGGGGATGCTTGCCGCCCACCGCTATCTGAATGCGCAACTCGCGCAGCAAAGCGAAGGCGGCGCCAGTGCCTTGGCATGGGCACTCTCGCATGCCACGGCCAACCCCGTCGAACGGACGGCATTGGCTGACGAGCTCTTCGAACAGGGCTTGTATGCGTTGGTCCGCATCGCGGATGATCGAGGTGCCGTCCTCGCCGAGCAGCAAAAGCGCCCAGGCACCGCGGCCCGGGATGGGGACTGGCGCAACGCGTGGTTGAGCGTGCAGGCACCTGCAGTGTCGCGTCCCTTCACCTCGGCCGATGGCAGCGTCCGGGGCACCGTCACCGTGCAGGCGGATACGCGGCTGGCGCGCGACACACTGTGGCAAGGCGGCGTACGGATCTTGGGGCTGGTGCTGGTGGCGGGTGTGTTCTGGGCGCTATTTGCCTTGAACCTGGTCCGGTGGATCGAAGTCCGGACCTCGCGCGACATCTGCGAACGCGTGCGCACCCTTGACCCTGGCAACAGCACCGCACTCACGGGATCGTGTGAACTGGCCGGGGTAGACCAGGCCCTGGTCGACGCGCAACGCCGAGTGGCCGCCACAGTCGAAGAACAGAACGCGAAGATCGAATCCCTGCAAAGCGAAATCTACCGCGATCCCGTCACGCGCCTGCACAACCGCAAATACTTCGTCGACCAGTTCCGGCTGGCGTTGGCAGACAAGACCCCGGATGCCGGCGGCCACATCCTGATGTTCCGCCAACGCGATCTGGCCCAGATCAACCGGCACTTGTCGCGCGCCTTCACGGACCAATGGTTGCGTTCGTCGTCAGACCGTTTGCGTAAGCTGGTGGCGGAATTCGGCGGGCAGTCTACGCAGATCGCGCGCATCAGCGGTTCGGACTTCGCGCTGTTGATGCCGCGCACGTCCGCGCCGCAAGCCAGCCTGCTGGCCGAACGGGTCCGCCGCGAGCTGCGTGCGCTGCGCGTGCCGATGGACAAGTTCGGCTGGTGCCGCTGGGCCCTGGCCATGGCCGCTTTCGCCCCCGGCGACAACATGAGCGATACGCTGGCCCGCCTGGACCACGCCCTGATGTGCGCCGAAAGCGCCGACGACGACCAGATCACGCCGGCCAGCCAGGCCGCTGACAGCACGCGCATCGGCGAATACAGCTGGCACGACGCCCTGGCCACCGCCCTCGAGCAACATCGTTTTTCACTGACGATCCAGCCGCTGCACGCCCTATCCGGCGCGCTGCTGCACCACGAAGCCAGCCTGACGCTGCACGACACGACGGGCGGAGATCCCGTGCCGGCCTCGATCTTCATGCCGCCCGCCGTCCGGCTGGGCCTATCGGCGGAATGCGACATCCAGGCCATCCGCCTGGGCCTGGACTGGCTGTTCACCCACGCCGGCGCACTGACCGTTCCGGTGTCGCTGGCTTCGCTCGCGCAAACGTCCTTCCTGTCCAGATTGGACAGAATGCTTGCCGACCGCCCTGCCCTGACGACACGCCTGATCATCGAAGTCGACGCCGCAGGCCTGGTCGAACAAGGCGGCGATTTGCGCCAGCTGTGCGACATCGTCACCGCGGCCGGCGCCCGTACAGGCATCGCGCGGCTGTCGCAACAGTTCGGCGCCATGGAACGCCTGCACGAGTATCCGGTGTCTTACTTGAAGCTATGCGGCAGTTTCATTACCGGCCTGCTGCAAAGTCCGGGCAGCCAGCACCTGGCTGCCACCGTGGTGGCCACCGCCACGACGCTGGACATGGCCGTCTACGCTGAAGACGTTCCTGATTCGGCCACCCAGAGCATTCTTGAAAGCCTCGGTGTCCGCGCGATACGCGGGGCTGTCGTAAACTTCTCGCAAACGCGCGACCTCGCGCCGGATCACCAATGGGTTCCTAGTTGACGGAAGGATTGTTTCTTCGCACCCGCTGGCGTTTTCGCCATCAGCGTGCGCGACATGCGAATGCCGGACCGCGGGCAGCGTTATCGCGGTTTGAAGCGCTGCTATGCGCCCTGTCTTGCGGCCTGCTCTGGCCGGGTGCCGTTCTGGGCTATGGCCTCACCGGCTCTTACGAGGACATCCAGCTTGGCCTGACGGCCGGCGTCGCCATCGCTGGCAGCCTGGCATGCGCCCTCGCGTGGGGATACACCCGCGCATCCATTTATGGCGCCGGCCTGGCCTTCATGCTGATCGAAGGCCTCTTCCGGTCATTGCCCGACCTGCTACCGCCTGGCGCATTGCAAGCCGGATCCTTTGCGGCCCTGTTGGCCTTGACCGCCCCATTGCTGTCGGGCCTGCCTTACGCCTCGAGACTGGCGGCGGCCTGCCGCGGCCTGGGCATCGCGCTGGCGGCCGTGGCGGCTTTGGCGCTGATCTTCGTCTATGAAACCGACAATGGCTCGATTCCAGCCGTGATCGCCGGCCTGTGTGCGGTGCTGAGCATCCCGCTGGCCATCTGGTTCGCGGCGCGTGCCGTGCTGCAGAAGCGCGGTCGCGGCGTGGCACTGGCATTGGCGGGAGCTTATGCGGCGTCGGCATGGATGCTGGGACACGATGCCTGGCAATCCAACGGTGCCGATACGGCAGGCACGCCCATCGAAATGGCGCGCCTGCTGCTGGTGGGTGGCGCCCTGCTGGGCTTGGCGCTAGCCCGCCAATCCCCGCTGCGCGCTCCCACAGGCCGCCCCGGACATGACCCGGCTGACGTGGAGCATGTGGCCCAAGGCGAACTACGGCTGGCTGAACTGGCTGGCGCTCTGGACACGCAACGCCAGATGAACGCGCTGATTTCCCACGAACTTCGCGCGCCGCTGGCCACCATCAGCGCGGCCGCCCAATCGCTGGACATGATCCTGTCCGACAGCGGCGAGGCCGTCGACAACCGGCTGGCCCGCATTCACCGCTCGGTATCCCGGATGACCGAGCTGATGGATCAATTGCTGAATCAGGATCGCCTGGGCGAGCAGGCCTGGACACCACGCGGCGAACAGACGGATCTGGCCGAGCTGGCTCGCGATGTCGTGACGGCGATGCAGCCGGATACCGCGCATGCTTTGATGATTCAGGCCAGCGGCAACCTGCCTGTGTATTGTGATCGCCCGCTGACCAGCGTGGTGGTACGCAATCTGATCCACAACGCCATCAAGTATTCGCCCGCCAATGAAGCGGTCAGGATCGAAACAGGCCAGACCTGTGCCGACGGCGTGCAGATGGCGTGGTTGGCGGTCATTGACCGCGGCCCGGGGATCGGGGAAGAGGAACAGGCTCGGATCTTCGAGCCCCATTTCCGACGCTCCGCGCACCGCGAAACCCAGGGCATGGGCATCGGCTTGTATCTGGCGCGCCGCATCTGCCAGAACCAGAGCGGTTCGCTGACCATGCACAGCAAGGTCGGCGTGGGCACCCGTTTCATCATCACCCTGCCGGCCCAGGCCCCTGAGACCCAAGCCCGGGCAAGTTAGCCGGGCATGCGGGAACGCCGGGGAACGTCAGGCAACGCCGGCGGATCAGGCGGCGAAAACGTAACCCTGGCCACGCACCGACAGCACCGGCAGCTTCAGGCCGGCGCTTTGCGCTTTGGCGCGCAGACGGCTCACCAGCACGTCAATGCGACGCAGTTCGAAACCGCCCGGGCTGTCCGGCAGGAAGAGTTCGGCCAACACCTGGCGGCTGACCGCGCTGCCCGCCGCATCCATCAAGGCCACCAGAAAGGTCCGTTCCTGGGCGCTCAGGTGCAAGGAAGCGCCATCGGGCGCCACCAGGATCCAGCCGCCGTCCTGCAAGGACCAGGTGCTGTCCGCCGACGCACGCGTTTCCGCGTCCGCCGGACGGGGCGCCTTGGCCAGGCGCATGCGCCGAGCCAAGCTGCGGATGACGGAGCTGAGCTCCAGCAAGTCCACTGGCTTGGTCATGTAGACGTCCGCGCCGCCTTCCAGGCCACGCACGCGGTCTTCCAGAGCGCTGCGCCCGGTCAGCATGACGATGCCCACCGGACTCAATGCCCGCAAGCGGGTCGCCACGGAAAAACCGTCCTCACCGGGTAGGTGCGCATCCAGGATAACGATGTCGCACGGCTGCTCCTGCAGGCGGCGATAAAACGCCGCAGCATTGTCACAAGCAAACGCCACCCGAAAACCATAGCCGCCCAGGCCTAATGCCAACTCCTCCCGGAAGTCGGCATCATCCTCAAGCAGACCGATACATAGCAAACCATCTGCGCCAGGCATATTCAGAGTGCTTTATATTGAAAATTGTCGACAAATGCCCCAAGGATGCAGTCAGCCATCCCGAGTGTCCCGCAGGCGACAATCTTACGAGATTTACAATGGAAACGAATGATTGCAGTGAAAAAAAGCGCGATATTTCACTCTCTTTCACCCATTTTTCACGTAAATCACAAGATCTTGGTAGGCGTTTTGTTGCGATTACCGCCGAAACGCGTCAAGAAGAGCAACTGACTTCAAGGCTGCCCGCCCAATCCGGCGGCAGTCCAGCATAGCGCTCATACCCTGCCTGAGCTACGAACGGCGCGCGCAGCAGCTTCATCAACGTGTCTATTTCGCTCACATCGCCGGTCTTTGCCGCCCGGATCGCCTCTTCTGCCAGATGGTTGCGCAAGACGTAGAGCGGATTGACGCGATTCATAGCCTCGGCCGTTTCTTCAGCGGGCCGGCCGGCTTCCGCATGTCGGGCCAGCAGGCGGTCTAGCCAGGCGGAGGCCGCCTGACGGTCAATGAACAGATCCTGGAACGCGGCACGCTCGCCCAGTACGGCGTCGGCCAGCCGTCGCCAGGACAAGGTGAAATCGGCCTGATTGGCGTCCATCAGCTTGAGCAGGTCGTCCAACAGCGCCTCATCGGCGGGCCGCCAAGCGGTCAAGCCCAGCTTGGCGCCCATGCGGTCGTGGAAGGCCCGGGTGAAAACCGCCTCGTACTCGTCCAGCACGGCGCGCAGGCCTTCGACATCCTGCACCAGCGCATGCAGGCTGCCGCCCAGCCGGTACAGGTTCCACAGCGCCACCGACGGTTGCCGGTTCCAGGAATAGCGCCCTTCGGAATCCGAATGATTGCAGACGTGCCCCAGACGGAAGCCGTCCATGAATCCGTAGGGGCCGTAATCCAGCGTCAGCCCCAAGATGGACATGTTGTCCGTGTTCATCACGCCATGGCAGAAGCCCACGGCCTGCCAGTCCGCCATCAACAGCGCCGTCCGGCGTGTGACCGCGCGCAGCAGATTGATGTAGGGCGCGGTTTCGCTCAGGGGCTCGCCTGTGGGCGATTCACGGCATTCAGGGTAGAAGCGATCAATGACGTAGTCCGCCAGTGTTTTCAGCTGCTCGGGCTGGCGGCGCGACGACCAATGTTCAAAAGAACCGAACCGCACGAAACTGGGCGACATCCGCGTCACGATGGCGGCGGTTTCCACGGTTTCCCGCATGACCGGGTCATCGGACCCCACCAGCGCCAGCGCGCGCGTGGTGGGGATTCCCAACCCGTGCATGGCTTCGCTGGCCAAGTATTCCCGCACCGACGAACGCAGCACGGCCCGCCCGTCGCCCATGCGCGAGTACGGGGTCATGCCAGCGCCCTTCAATTGCAGTTCCCAACCGCCGTCAGGCCCTTCGACTTCGCCCAGCAAGTGGGCACGCCCATCACCCAACTGGCCGGCCCATACGCCGAACTGGTGCCCGCTGTAGACGGCCGCCAGCGTATCCCCGCCGGGCAAGGGCTGCGAGCCAGAGAACACAGCAAGGAATTCCGGCGTGGACAACACTGCGGGATCCAGCCCGATCAGCGCGGCCGCCTCGGCATTGGCGTGGAGCAGGCGCGGATGGTTCAGCCCCTGCGGCGTCAGCCGGGTGTAGAACGCTTCGGGCAATGCCGCAAATGAATTGACGGCATGCAGTTCGGACAGGGAATGAGAAGTCATGCGCGTTGGCTCCTGGCGGCCCGCTTGGCGGGACGCACATAGAAAATGGCGCTAAGGAAGAAAGTGGCCGACAGGACGATCTCGCCCCACGCCATCAGCACGGAGAGCGGAGCCGGGTCCGACATGGCGCGCACTGTGCCTTCCATCAGATACAGCAGCGACAGCATCGATGCCCACTGATAGGTATAGAGGTTTCCGCGCAGGATGCCGCGCAATGGAAACGCGAGGGGCAGCGCTTTCAGCAGCATCCAGGAACCGCCCGGCCGCACCGGCGCCACCACGGTTTCCCAGGTGACGCACAAGACGATCAGGGCGAACAGTGAAACCGAGGCCAGCAGGCGCAAACGGGGGTTGAGTTCAGGGTTCATGCTGCTATTATCGCCTGATGAATCGCCCCGCCGAGCCTGTCGCCGCTACGCCGGCGGCCACCGAGCCCTCGACTTCGCGCTCTTCATGGGCCGCGAGGGCCGGACGCGTCTTCCGGTTCACGGTGCAGCGCGCCAACGAAGAAAAGCTGCTTCAGGTCGCCTCCAGCCTCACCTTCACCACGGTCCTGGCCATTGTGCCCATGCTGGCCGTGGTGCTGTCTTTGTTTACCGCGTTTCCGGTATTCCAGGAATTCCGCGTCGCCCTTGAAGACTTCCTGACCAACAGCCTGATGCCGCCGTCCGTCTCGGACAACATCATGGAATACCTGAACCAGTTCGCGCGCCAGGCCTCTCGCCTGACCGCCATTGGCGGCGCGTTCCTGCTGGTGACCTCCCTGCTGCTGATCATGACGATCGACCAGGCCTTCAATGACATCTGGCATGTGTCGCGCCAGCGCCCCCTGCCGCAGCGCGCGCTGGTGTACTGGGCCATCATCACGCTGGGGCCCGTCTTGGCGGGCGCCAGCCTGTGGGCCACCTCTTTCGTGGCACGGGAATCGCTGGGACTGGTGGCGGACGTGCCCGAAGCCATCAGTGTCGCCATTTCATTCATCCCCCTGATCCTGACCGCACTGGGTTTTGCCGCGCTGTTCGTCGTGGTGCCCAACCGCGAAGTGCTGTGGCGCGATGCACTGGTGGGCGGATGTGTAACGGCCATCGTCCTGGAAATCATGAAATCCGGGTTTGCGTATTACCTGACGCGATTTCCCACTTACACCATCATCTATGGGGCGTTTGCCACCCTGCCGATCTTCCTGCTGTGGATCTACCTGTCATGGCTGGCGGTGCTGCTGGGCGCCACGCTGGCCTCCAGCGCGCCGCTGATCCGGCTGGGCCGCTGGGAGATCAACCGCTACGCAGGCGCGCAATTCGTCGACGCCCTGGACGCGCTGCGCGCCCTGCGCCGCGTGCAGTCAGCCAATCCGCCCGGCTTGCCCGCCAATGAACTGGCCTCGCAATTGCACCTGCATCAGGACGAATTGAACGATGTCCTGGAAACGCTGAACACCATGGGCCTGGCCACGCGCAGCCCCGAAGACAACTGGGTCCTGACCTGCGACGCGCGCGAAACCTCGTTGGCGCCGGTCGTCGACAATTTCCTGCTGGACCGCAATCAGTCCCGCGTCCGCAACGACCCCGAGATATTGCGAGTCGCTTCGGCCGTAATTTCCCAGCAAAATACGCCTACGCTGGAAGAACTGTGCGGAGAAGCGCAGAATACCGAAAATGGAATCGCTCCAATATTGCAATTGGAAGCGAACAAGAAATAGCAAATGCATTCGGGCGTAGTCCGCCCAGGAGGAACCGATGTTGAAGGTCAGCGAGATTTTGCGCGTCAAGGGCGATACGCTCTATACGGCGTCGCCCGACATGCCTGTGTCCCAGGCTGTGCAAACCATGAGCGAGCAGGACATAGGCTCGCTGGTGATCATGGAATTCGGCACCCTGACCGGCATGCTCACGTTCCGCGAAATCATCCGGCACATGCACGCCCATGGCGCAGCCGGCGAGACGACCATCCGTTCGATCATGGATGACGCGCCGGTCAGCGTATCGCCCAACACCAGCGCCGACGAAGTGCAGCGCCTGATGCTGGAAAAACACGCGCGCTACATTCCGGTCATGGACGGCCCGACCCTGATGGGCGTGATTTCGTTCTACGACATGGCGCAAGCCATCGTGGCGGCCCAGCAGTTTGAAAACAACATGCTCAAGGCCTACATCCGCGATTGGCCCACGGAAAGCGCCGAACCGGCCAAGACCTGACCGCGTTCCGGGACAGCCCCGCGGCGCCTGCCGCAGGGGGCTACCCCCTGAGCCTACACCCCTGCCGGCGCCGCTTCGAATGCGGCGCCGCGCATTTCTGGCGCCTGCCGCTGGCTGCGCCAGGCGTCATAGATCAGTTCGGGGTTGTTGGCGGCAAGCAGCGCCGGATCCGACAGCATGCGGCGCCAGCGGCGCGCGCCCGACTGCCCGTTCACCAGGCCCAGCATCGGCCGGGTCATCACGCGTAGCGGCACACCCTTGGCAACCTGGCGCGCCGCGTATTCGGTCATGGCGTCCACCACTTGCGCGTCGCTGGGCAACCGTACGGACGGCCACAACTGCAACGACACTTCGGACAGCACGCGCGGGGTGTGCCAAGCGGCCCGGCCCAGCATCACGCCATCAAATTCGTCCGCAGCCCGGACAGATTGCTCGGCGTCGGCAAGACCGCCATTCAGCACGAATGTGCAATCCGGAAAATCCAGCTTCAGCTGCTTGACCACGTCGTAGCGCAGCGGCGGAATTTCGCGGTTGTCCTTGGGCGACAGGCCCTTGAGCACCGCATTGCGGGCATGGGCGATGAAGACCCGGCACCCCGTGTCGTAGATCTTGCCGACGAAATCCCGGACGAACGCGTAGGATTCCTCGTAGTCCAGCCCCAGGCGGTGCTTGACGGTGACCGGGATATCCACGGCGTCCTGCATGGCTTTCATGCAATCGGCCACCAGCGCCGGTTCCGCCATCAGGCAGGCCCCGAAAGCGCCCTTCTGCACGCGTTCCGAAGGGCACCCGCAATTCAGGTTGATCTCGTCATAGCCCCATTGACGGCCCAGCTTGGCGGACTGCGCCAAGGCGTCGGGCTCGCTGCCGCCCAGTTGCAGGGCAACCGGATGCTCGGCTTCGTCGAAATCGAGGTGCCGCGAAACGCTGCCGTGCAGCAGCGCGCCCGTGGTGATCATTTCCGTATACAAGCGTGCGCGGGGGGCCAGCAGCCGATGGAAATAGCGGCAGTGGCGGTCGGTCACGTCA
This sequence comes from Achromobacter sp. 18P8.1.1, assembly GCF_057799415.1. Classification (NCBI taxonomy): domain Bacteria; kingdom Pseudomonadati; phylum Pseudomonadota; class Betaproteobacteria; order Burkholderiales; family Alcaligenaceae; genus Achromobacter; species Achromobacter sp. 18P8.1.1. The sequence goes on from NZ_JBYOKH010000011.1 coordinate 19,276, forward strand.
ATCATCGGGGCGACGCACAGCCGCCAGTCGGGGGAGTCCAAGAATCACTCTACAAAACAAAGGGATGCGGTATTTTACGGGCTTAGCGGCATTATGTCCGGCAGGCGAATGCGCCCGAGTCCGGCTGATCGCCGTAACCCCGCCCGCTATGTGGTCTAAAATTGCGCCGCCGCCGCCGCACAGGTGTAGCCAAGCGTCCGTTAACCCCCTCACCCCTCTATATCAATGGCCGTATTCACTCCCGTATCCGACGACGACGCGCGCGCCCTCCTGGCGCAATTCGACCTGGGCGAGCTTGTCTCGCTTCGAGGGATTACGGCCGGTATCGAGAACACCAATTACTTCCTGTACACGACCCGGGGCGAATACGTCCTGACGCTGTTCGAAGTCCTCACGCACGCCCAACTGCCGTTCTACATCGAACTGATGTACCACCTGGCCCAGCGCGGCATCCCGGTGCCGCAGCCCCAGAATCTGCGTGACGGCACCCGCCTGACGACGCTGCACGGCAAGCCCTGCGCCATCGTTTCGCGCCTGCCCGGCGGTTACGAACCCGCCCCGGGCGCCGCCCATTGCGCCCTGGCCGGCGCCACCCTGGCGCGCGCCCACCTGGCCGCCCAGGACTTCCCCATACACCAGCCCAATCTGCGCGGCCTGTCCTGGTGGCTGGAAACGGCCCCAAAGGTCATGCCGTTCCTGGATGCCGGCCAAGCCCAACTGCTTAGTTCCGAACTGGCTGCCCAACAGGCTGCGGTGAACACCCCCGCCTGGCAGGCACTGCAGACCGGCCCGGCCCATTGCGACCTCTTCCGCGACAATGTGCTGTTCGCCGGCACGTTCGAAGATCCGCTGATGGGCGGCATCATCGACTTCTACTTCGCCGGTTGCGATACCTGGCTATTCGACGTGGCGGTCAGCGTCAATGACTGGTGCATCGACCGCGACACCGGGGAATTCATCCCCGAACTGGTGCAATCCTGGCTGGCGGCCTACGCCCAGGTCCGGCCGTTCACGGACGCCGAACGCGAGGTCTGGCCCGTCATGCTGCGCGCCGCCGCGCTGCGCTTCTGGGTGTCCCGTCTGTACGACTTTTTCCTGCCCCGACCGGCTCAAACGCTTAAACCTCACGACCCGCGGCACTTCGAAAGAGTGTTGCAAGCACGCCACCGCCCGGGCTTGCCAATATTGCCGTAACCGTTATGCCCCCCATAATGGGGTTAGCGCGTCCCTTTTGAGAGATCACCCCTTCAGAGAGCCATGCAAGCAGCATTCCTACCCGCGACATCCGGCTGGCACTGGGTTCGAGACGGCTTCCGTCTGTTCCGCAAGCAACCTCTGGCCATGTTCACCTGGGCCATGTTCATCAGCCTTCTGGTCGTCTTCGCCAGCGCGACGCCCCCCGTCGGACCGATCCTGGTCGTGGCGCTCATGCCCATCATCACCCTCATGACGCTTTCCGCGTGCAAGCACGTGGATGCCGACCGCGTCATGCTGCCGTCCATGTGGGGCAAGCCCCTGAAGCAACCCGGCGTCTTCCGGAAGCTGTTCCTGATGGGCCTGTTGTATGCGGGGCTGAGCATGGTGGCCGGCCTGCTGACCTTCCTGCCTTTCATGGATTCGATGGCCGAGGCCTACCGGATCGCTTCCGTTGAACGTTCGCTGGACCCCATCCTGATGGCCATGCGCGTTCCGCTGACCATCTTCGCGATCATCTACGTCGTGATTGCCGCGCTGTTCTGGCATGCGCCGGTACTGGTGGCCTGGCACGGTCTGCGCCTGATCCAGGCGCTGTTCTTCTCCGGCATCGCCTGCTGGCGCAACAAGTGGCCCTTCCTGGTGTACGGCGCCACGTGGGCGCTGGTGTTCCTGTTCATCGACCTGTGCGCCGGCTTGCTGGTCACGATGGGCCTGTCGCCCCAATTCGCTGGCACGCTGCAAATCCCGTTCAACATCGCGGCGGGCGGCGTTCTGTATTGCAGCTTCTATCCTGCCTATACCTCCGTATTCGGCATCGATCGCGCCAGCTCGCATCTCGACAACGGCCACAGCGCCGAAGCATAGGGCAACGCGGCAGGGCGCAAGTGCCCTGCGTACGCCCATCACCCGCAGATCCCGCGACACGAACGCCACATCGATGGCGTAGCGCATGCCAAAGGTATGCACGCCGGCACACGGCGTCAGCAAGATGCCGGACCGCCGCCCAGGCGGCCGGCGGCCAAGCAGGCCACGCATCCGGCCGCACCAGCTCGCCACACGTAGAAGTCTCAACCGGTCCAACGGCAATACAGGGCGGCCGTTCATTGCACGCTTTGAAGCAGCTGGACGGCAATGGGAAACGCCAGCACGATGAAGGTGCAGGGAAAAATGCATCCGATCAGGGGCAGCAACATCTTCACCGGCGCCTGCATGGCCAACTGCTCTGCCCGGACATGCCGATCGCTGCGGCACTGCGCGGCCTGCGCGCGTAGCACCGGCCCCAGGCTGATGCCCAACGATTCCGCCTGCGCCAAGGCGGCGGCCCAATTCCGCGCGAGCGGACTATTGCAACGTTCGGCCAAGGCCTTGATCGCCGCCGCCCTGGAAACTCCTGCCCGCATCTCGGCCAACGCGTCGGCAAGACCGTCCCGCAAAGCGCCGCGCGGACCGCTTTGCGCGGCCAACTGCAATGCGCCTTGCACACTCAAGCCCGCCTCCACGCACAGCGTCATCATGTCGAACACGAAAGGCAAATCCCTTTCGATGCTGCGGCGGCGCTTTTCGCCCAGGCCGCGTAGCCACAGCCCAGGGGCCACACCAGCCGCCAATGCTGCGGCAAGCATCCAAGGCAACCAGGCCAAGGGCGCGGGATCGGCAAGCGCCGCAATTGCCGCGGCGAGTCCTCCCGCGCCTGCACCAGCGCTGGCGCACAATGCCGCCATGTGGGCATAGCTCACCCCAACCGGCAAAGCGGCTTGTTCGATCGCCCGCGTCAACCGGATGCGCAAGCGCCACGAGCACAATGGCCCCACCCAAGGAGCTACCGCCGACACCCAGGGCCAGGCGGCCCGCCACCACCACGGCAACGCGGCGGCGGCATCCTGCTCGCCTCGCAGCAGCGGGCGCAGGGCAAACCACGTCAGCCAGCCAACACCCAACGCCGTCGTCAACATGCCCAGGTACAACCACATTGCGGCCTCCTTACATGACCTAGCCGGGATCGAAATCCCTGTCGGATCAGATATCTATCTGGATGATGCGCCGGATCAGCACTATCCCGGCCGTTTCCAGCACCGCCACGATGGCCAGCACGCCCCACCCCATCGGCGTATGCCATAGCAACCCCATGATTTCCGGCTCCAGCCGGTCCAGCACCGCTAGCAGCAGCAAAGGCAGCGCACCGACGATCCAGGCCTGCAACCGCCCTTGGGACGTCAGCGCCCGCAACTTCGCCTGCAACTGCAACTGCGCCCGCAAGGTCTGCGCAATGCTTTCGAGCGCCTCGGCCAGGTTTCCGCCCGTCTGCGCGGCAATCCTCATAGCGGCCACCACCAGCGAAGTGGAATCCGCCGGCATCCGGGCATGCAGGTTCTCTAGCGCGGTATCCCACGGCACGCCCATGCGCTGCTCGCGCAGCATCAAACCGAACTCCTGCGCCAGCGGCGCGCTGCTCTGCTCCACAACGTGCCGCAGCCCCGTCGCCAGCGCGACACCCGCACGCAAGGCCGACGCCAACATCAGCAACGCCATCGGCAACTGCTGTTCGAAGCGATCCGCTCGCCTGCGCCGCAGCCTATCTACCGTCCAGCGGGGCACCCGGGATGCAAGCCCGGCCGCCAGGGCCGCCACCACGCCGCTGCCCGTCAAAGACAACGCCAGGCCCGCTGCCAGCAGCGCGCAAGCAACCGCGGCCGCCCATAGCTGCGCGGGATCGATGAACAAGAACACTTCGCTCAGGCGAACGCCGGCATCCTGGGTATAGAACTCCCGGTAGCGGCGCAACGCAGGCGCGAACCAGCCCTGGGCATGCCAGGCCAGAATCGCCACGCAACACATCGCGCCGCCCGCAGCCAGCCAGATCACGGCAAGCCCTGCGCGACGTTCGTCGCGATGGGCTGCGGGCCGCCTGCCTCCGCAAACCAGGCAGGGTCCAGGGACACGCCTTCATCGCTCCATTCCCGGGCAAAGCCGGGCAACGCGCCACATCCCAGAAAGCCTGCCGCACGGTCGTACCGGAAAAGTTCCAGCAGTTGTATACGACCGCTTTCCATGCCGGCGACTTCCACAATCGACATCACCACGCGCCGCCCATCCGCCAACCGCGCTTGCTGCACCACCAGATCCACACTGGCCGCGATGTGCTCACGCACGGCAGATAAGGGCAGATCCAGGCCCGCCATCAGAATCATCGATTCCAGGCGGCCCAGGGCATCGCGCGGAGAATTCGCGTGCAGGGTCGTCAAAGAACCCTCATGTCCGGTGTTCATGGCCGTCAACATATCGAATGCCTCGGCGCCCCGACATTCACCGACGACGATCCGGTCCGGCCGCATGCGCAGCGCGTTACGCACCAGTTCGCGGATATCGATGTGTCCTCTGCCCTCCTGATTGGCGGGGCGTGCCTCCAGGGCCACCAGGTGATCGTGGTTCAGGCGCAACTCCGCCGCGTCCTCGATGGTGACGACCCGTTCGCCGTCCGGAATCTCGTTTGAAAGGATGTTCAGCAAGGTCGTCTTGCCGGAGCCGGTTCCTCCCGACACCACCAGGCTTTTGCGCATCCGCACGCAAAGCGCGAGGAATTGCGCCATGCCCTCGCTGAGCGACGCCGCCGCAATCAGATCGGCCATCTTGGGCCGACGTTGCGGAAACTTGCGGATGGTCAGGCTTGCCCCTTTCATGGCGACCGGCGGGATGATCGCGTGCACGCGCGATCCATCCGGCAGACGTGCGTCGACCATGGGTGAGCTCTCGTCAATGCGCCTGCCCAGCGGCGTCACGATGCGTTCGATCACCCAACGCACGGACTGCTCGCTGGTGAAGGCCGCCGGATGCCGCCATAGCCGCCCTGCGCGTTCTACATAGATCTCGTCGTAGCGGTTGACCATGATTTCGGTAATGTCAGGCGCCGCCAGCAAAGGCTCAAGTGGCCCCAAGCCGACCGCTTCGTCCAGCACCTCGCGGCACAACGACGCCTTGTCCACATCGCTGGCCAAGTCCGCATCCTTGGCAACGATCTGGGTCAGCAAGCGTTCGGCCTCTGCACGCAACGTGCCATCGCTCATGCCCGCCACATCGCGCCGGCGTAAATCCAGCCCCTCCAGCAACGCGCCGTGCAAGCGCCGCCGTTCCTGAAGCCGCTCGTGAAGCCGTTGCGGCGGTGCAGGCTGCGCGGGTGTCGACGTCCGCGCGGGGCTTGCTGGCGGCGCGGCAATCAGCGCGACAAGATCGTGCGGTTCTATTGCCTGCGCATCGGTCGGCGGAACGGCACCGGATGAGACCCACTGCACCCGCAAGCGGCAAGGGCCGATCAGGATGTCGTCATCGGGCAGTACCGGCGCATGACGCACCACTCGCACGCCATTGACCATCGTACCGGCCAGCGTACCCAGGTCTTCCAGGACGATATTCGCGTCCTCGCGCACCAGGCGGGCATGCTGCCGGCCGACCCGCCAGTTCGAGATGCGCAGACCGCACTGCGCGCCCCGCCCGATCAACACCGGCGCCGCCGCAGCCAAGCGACGAATGCCGGCATCTTCGAAAGTCATTTCAATATCAAGCATCGCCTTACTCACGCAGAAGGGTTCGAGTCGTGTCGTCGCGGGATGTCCACTGAGACCCAGCCCCCGAATAGGGATCCCAACCGCCGGCCACAGACGGCACCGCCGTGCCCAACCGAGGGGGTTCGGGGAATGTGGCGTCCAGGACCTCGCGGCTGCGACGTACACGGTCTGTCAGGGCGGGCTCGCTTTGCGACACGATCTTCGGCGTGACGAAAATCGCCAACTCGGTTTCGCGCTGTTGATAGCGCCGAGACGAGAACAAGGCGCCCAGAATCGGAATGTTCTGCAGCCACGGCAAGCCGCTGACCTCCTTTGCGTTCTCGCGCGACAGGAAGCCGCCAATCACCAGGGTGTTGCCCGACCGTACGTTGAACTCCGTGGACGCGCGCCGCGTGCGCAATGCCGGGCCGCCCGCCACGCTCAGCGAGGAATCCACGGAACTGGCCTCTACCTCGATCAAGGACCGAATGACGCCATTGCGGTCGATGCGTGGCGTGATGCTGAGCGATACGCCATACGGCTTGAACAACGTCGTGGGATTGCCGCGTCCATCGGTGGACACGTAGGGCACCTCGCCCCCCGCCAGGAAGGTCGCGCTGGCGCCGCTGCGCGCAAGCAGTTGCGGCTGCGCCAACATCACGGCCTCGCCGGTTTGCGCCAGGGCGGCGATACGGGCGGACAAGAGCGCATTCACGCCGAAGTAACCTGCAGCGGCCGATACCGGCCCGGCGGTTTCGATCACCGACTCGCCCGGCCGGGTCATCCGGCCAAGCGCCCCCGCATCCCAAGCCAGGCCCGCGTTCACCCCTCCTTGCGTCACGCCGTCCCAGCGCACGCCGAACTCGCGCAATCGGGAGGTGGGTATTTCCACCACCTGCACGTCCAGCAAGACCATGCGGTCCCACCCCACCTGCCCGGTGAAATCCAGAACGGCGGGATAGCGTTCCGCCAAGGCGGCGATACGGGCCCGGTCATCGTCGGACAAGTCGTCGCCTTCGATCAGGATGCGGCCTCCCACACTGGTGCTGCGCGCACCGGGGATACGGGCCAGCAACGCCTCGACTTCGGCCCGCAGGCGCGGCGCTCCGGCAGCGACAACCCGCAATTCGTAGGCCGTCGTCCGTCCCTTCGCGGTCCAGACGTGCACCGACGACACGCCTTCCGCGCGGGCAAAGATCACGACGTCTCGACCTTCCGCCGCGACGGCGCTCAGCACTTGCCCATTGCCGATGGCCACCCTCTTCACGCCGGGGTGCGGCAAGACGCGGGTTTCGCCCACTTGAAGCTCCAGCACTTCCATCTGGCCCCAGGCTGCCGCCCCCCATAGGGACAGGCACATTGCGCCGAAGATCAACACGATGCGTTTCATGGCCGCCCCGATTCGAAGCCGGCCATTGCGGCGTGCCCGGCGGGAGCAACGAGGGCCTGCGCATCCACCCGGTCCCCGTACAGGATGGCCACGCCGGGAATGGGTTCCGGCTCGGGATCCAGCCCGACCAGCGTTGCCAGATCCGTCTGGGCCGATGCCTTCACCGCCCCGGCATCGTCACGATGACGCAGCATGGCCGTCAGGGTCCCCGATTGCCGGGCTGCGACAAAGCGCACCGCTTCGTCCGGATCGGCTGCCAGCGTGATGTTGCCTGCACCGGAGCCATCAGGATCGGTCTCTGCGCCCACGGTCAGCACCCGCATGCCCTGTAGCAACGGAACGGTGAGCTCGCGCTGGCGATGGGAGAAGCTCACATAGATATCGATCAGATCGCCCGCGCGCAGCATCTCGGCCAAGCCGCCCAAATCGCCGGCGGCAACTGTCAGCGCCCGCTGGCCAGCCCGAAGCCGCGACGCCAGCGCAGGCGTTGGCGCCGTAAAGGTCAGATGTGTCTTCAGCAAAGGTTCGCCATGCGCCACGTCCGCCACAAGGGTTGCGCCAAGCAGGCTGCTCAGATCCAGCGGATCCAGGCTCGCGCTGGATGCCCACTGCGCGGGGATTTCACGCACTGCCAGATGCATCTCTTCCAGACTAGTGCCCGCGGGCAAGTCATAGGCTGCGACCAGGCGTTCGACGACGGGCGTGCGCGCTTGCGCCTCCAGGGCCTGAACCCGCTGCTGCACGTGCTCGCGCACCGCCCACGCCGACACCAGGCCCGCCGCCAACGCCAGCCCATAAACGCCCACACGGCGCAACCGCCGCATGCCATGGATAAGCAGGGCCTTCACGATGCACACCCCCTGACGCGAAGACCGCTGCCGGTATCAAGGGGCACCACGGAAACCAGCAGGCGCTGGCTACCTCGCGTCCAGGATTGGGCATCACCGTCCCCCGGCAAACGCTGCCACCCCTCCCGCAACAAGCCCGTGTCCAGCAAGGACATCATCCGCGTGGGCGTCACCGCATGCTGCCAGATCCGCTCGGACACCCTGACGTTCTTATCCATGACGGCAACATCCAAGCGCAGCCGTGCCCCTTCCGGCAACCACGCAGGAGGCGGCGATGCGGGTGGGGTGCGCAGACGCAGCGAAGAAATGCTGCCGACCGTACGCCCTGGGCCGGCTTCTTCCATTTGGGCCACCCACTGCTCGTCACCGATCTGCCCGGAAAGGATCAGTTGGCCGGGCAACACATTCAAATCCGCCAGTGCGGATTGCTGCCCGGACAGGACGCGCACCAGATCCGGCGCCTTCATCGGCACATCAAACACCACGACCTGCGCGGGTTGACCGTACAGCCACAAGCGATCGGCCAGCACCGCATGCCGGGATCCTTCAGGAAAGCGCAACCGGCTCAAGGACGCTGCGGCAGGCTTCGCCCCGATCCCATCCGTCGCTAAGGCCATTGCGGAAGCCAACGCCGTTGCGCCGGCCACCAATCCGCCTGCAAACTTCAAGCGGCACGAAACCACAAGGGCACGCCCTTTCCTCCGTGGCCAGGCAAGCAGGTACGCACTCATCGAATCACCCCTCCACGTTTGCCCAAGCGGTCTGATGGCACCAAGTCCGCCCACGCGGATAGCCAGTCCATCGACACCGCTGATCGGCCCCACGGGCCATCCATGCGTTGCGCAAGCGCCCCCACGCGTCGAGCCTGCGCCAGCGACGCCTTTTCAGCCTGCCGCCAAGCCGTCGGCGCATTGCCGATCCGGCGCTGCGCATCCGCATCCCCGTACGCATGCCCCGCCCCGATCGCCACCCGGGTCAACCGGGTAATCGACGGCGCCAACTCGCCACTGCCCGGGGTCGGCACGGTCTGCGCCTTCACCGTCAGCAACTGCAAGTCCGAGCCGAACCATTCATCCTGCAACGCGCTCACGCGGAGCGGCGCGATGCCCCGCAACGCCTTGGCCTGGCTGGTCATAACTGAAGATGCACGGGACCACGATGACGGCAACGGCTGCCCCAGCGCACTTGACATCGCCGCCTTGCGGCTCGCCTGCGACATTTGCTGCGCCGCGAATTGCAAGCTGCCGATTCCGCTCACCGCCCAGACCATTACGGCCATCAACGGCAAGAGCAACAGCGCTTCCACCGCTGCCTGACCTTGCTGGCGATCAAGGCGCCTCGCCCTCACCCCGCCCATCGTCATGGCGATCTCCCAGCAAGCAGGACTTCCTGAGATTTGACGGCAGACAACCGTGCCTGCCAGTAAGGGCGAAACAAGGTGGCCAATTCGCTGCGGCCATCGGCACGTTGTTCAGGGCGCAGGAAATAGGTCTCAGCGGCGCTAGTCACCGTGATGGCGTCGGTGTGCCCAAGCCCGGCATAGCGGAACAAGCCGGTGGGCGCCGCCACCGCGCTGTCCGCGTCAGTCGTTTTCAACACGGCGCCCGCCAAACTCACCCTGACCGCGAAACGCAATGGATCCCGCACCCGCGACGCGGCGACTTCGCGAAAAGCAGGCAAGCCCCTGCCGGGCCATCGCTGCACCGATGCCATCGCATACGAATTGGCCATGGGATTGGTGACGCCGCTGAATATGTCCCACGACGTCGATTGCTCCACCCACCGCCAGAAATCTTCCTGAGAAAAATCGACGGGCGGTTCTTCAACGTAATCCACGCCTTCAGGCGCCTTGCTCTTTTGGCCTTGCGCGGTGCCCCAGCCCATCGCATATTCGCGGTAGTAGCATCCGATCCATCGATTGGATCGCAGGGCATGGAACGAGTGCGTGTCCAAGGCTCCCCAGCGGCCATCCGGCCCAAGCCAGGTCGAGCCGCGGCGGCGCAGTTCATGCCGATACAGCGGGCATCGCGAGCTAACTGGCCAAGGATTGCGCCGCGTTTCATTGCGTTTTTTCAAGAACCCGTAACGCTCGACCGCCTGCTCCACGGTCGGCCGTAGACCCGATTTGCGGGTAGCGGCCTGGCGCTCGATGAAGCCCGGCCACGCATCCGACAACAACTGCAGCGCCAACCCCTGCGCACCCATTGGGTCACGGCCATCTGCTTCACTGCCGTCTGCTTCACCGAAGTTGGCGGCAAGCACCTTGCGCATGACACGGTCGCGCGATGCAGGCAATTCCGACATGGCGGACGCCGCAGCCGTTTCCAACACCTGATGCACGACACGTTCGTGCTGCGCGAAGGCGCTGGCCAGTCGTGCCTCGGCGCCCGGCAACGCTCGCCCTGCCCCATAGGCAACCCCCATGTCAGGCCCGAAGAGCATCGCGATCAGACTGACTGGCGGGTTGCCGCGGCTGCGCTGCGACTGCAACGCGCCCCCGTATTGCGCCGACGCGGCCAACGTGACCAGATGCGCCATTGCTACCTGATGCGCGATCTGCGTTCGGTTGACGTAGGCAATGGCATTCAGCGTGCGCGCCTGCTCAAGCGCGCCGCTGTACGCGGCCGCATCCGCGGCGTGCGTCAGCCGCACCCTGCCCTCAACCGTCTGGCCCAGGTTGTAAAGCACCACCAGGGAGGTCGCGGCCACGGCCACGATCAGCATGCCCAGCACCAGCGCCTGGCCATGCTGACGGGCGGCGGGCATGCGCCGATGGAGCATCACTTCGCATCCGCGGCGTTGCCGGTAAACGACTTGAGCGAACGCGCCTTGGTCTGCGCTGCAGCCTTTTGCGCCGCCTGCTGCGCCGCGCGACTCTGCGTGCTGCCATCTTCGCCCGCAAGCTCCCGCGCCATGGCGGCGGTTTGCGAACGCACCACCTGTCCGAAGTACTGATAGACGGCAATTGCCGCCACCGCCACCAAGGCCACAACCACGATGTACTCCGTCATACCCTGGCCCAACTGACGCTTCCGAATTCCCCACATGTCCGCTCTCCGATGCAATGAATGTCGGATGCAGTGTCGGCGTGACGGGCAGAGGGAACAATTCGTGGATGCCGAGGCGGGCGAAATGGGCACGAGCGCATTGACACTTGTGAAAGCCGCCTCAGGAGCAAGAAAAAACCCCTCGTGCACGAGCATCGAAGGGTTCAAATCGGGGGCAAATTCAATACCCGGAAATCTTGTAACTCACTAATTTTCCAGGGTTTTCCCTATTGCCGAGGCCCTGACCCGGCAGTAGATTTGAGTTGCCGGGCTGTCTGACACCCATCGCGTGCGAAGCCGGGCAGGAGCGCCTCAGACTCATCTAGAGCTGGGGCGCTCTTCCATTTCCGCCGCCGCTTCTTCGCGGTATCCAGCACGGCAAAATGCCTAGCCGGCTGCCGGGCGATTGTCTGCGGGACGTCCCAGCTGCGACATATCCAACCGTCGGAACACCCAGCCCGACAAGAGCGTGATCACGCCCACGCACACGAAGCTCAGCGTGAACGCACGCCCCAATGATGCGTTGGCCTCGCCCGAGAACATGCCGACCAGCCCACCGCCGATCGTCACGCCCAACCCGATGGCCAGCATCTGGATCATCGAAAACAGGCTGTTCCCGCTGGCTGCATCCCGCTTGCTCAACCCCTTCAAGGTCACGCTATTCATCGCCGCGAACTGCATGGAATTGGTCGCGCCGAACAGGGCAAGTTGGGCAACCTGCAATGCCAACGGCCATCCAGGCGAAATCGCCGCGAACGAGACAATGGATGCACCGACCAATACCGTGTTGACCAGCAAAAAGGTGTCATACCCGTAGCGCCGAACCAGCGGCGCGATCCAGGGTTTGGTGATCGTGCCCGCAATCGCCGCCGGCAACATCATGAGTCCGGACTGCAACGGCGAATAGCCCAGTTGCAGTTGCAGCAACAGCGGCAGCAAGAACGGCACCGCGCTGCTGCCGATGCGGCACACCAGATTTCCGACCAGCCCCACACTGAAATTGGGCTCACGAAACAGGCGCAATTGGAAGAGCGGATTCTGACGTTTGCGCGCATGAATCACGTAAAGCAGCACGGTCAATGCGCTAAGCGCGAACAAGCCCGTCGACCACGCCATACGCCCTGAGCCAGCGGGCAAGTCCAGGCCGAGCGAAAACGACACCATGCACAACGACAGCATGGTGCAACCCAGCACATCGAAAGGCGCCACGTCAGCCAGCGCGTCCTCAGGCAAATATCTCCGCACGGCTAACAAGCCGGCAATACCGATGGGCACATTGATCATGAAGATCCAATGCCAGCTTGCCACCTGCACCAGCAGGCCGCCCAAGGTCGGGCCAAAAATAGGACCGACCTGACCCGCGATCGACACAAAAGCCAATGCGGAAATGTATTGATCGCCCGGCACCCTGCGCAGCACCGCCAACCGTCCGATCGGCACCAGCATGGACCCACCCACGCCCTGGACCACGCGCGCAACGGTCAACTGCGTCAGGGTTTGCGCCATGGCGCAGAACACCGATCCCATCGCGAATATCAGGATTGCCGCCAGGTACACACGACGGGTCCCGTAGCGGTCAGCCAACCAGCCCGAGGCCGGCGTCAGCATGGCCATCGTCAAGGTGTACGCCACCACGACAGGTTTCAGCGCAAGCGCCTCCTCGCCAAGGCTGCGCGCCATGGCGGGCAGCGCCGTATTGACGATCGTAGTGTCCAGCGTCTGCATGAAAAAGCAGGCAGCGACGACCCAAAGCAGGGCCTGCTGTGATGAGGGTTTAGCCATGGACGAATCGTACTGCGCGAATGCCAACGGACGGCTGACAGCGGGTACGGCGCTTAGGGCGGTGCTGTGCTTGCGTCAGTCGGACCTGACACGCGATTTCTTGCCACCGGGAGCTCCTGGCGGCAGATATCCAGCGCGGTGGAATGACCCCGTTTTTTGTGGAATATACTGGATAAATAAACAGTATTTTCCATCATGCCGTTCAAAGCCCCCCTTACCCACGCCGACCTACGCATCATCCGCGAGCGCCAGCCTTGGAATCCCGACGTCATCTCATTGCTATGGGAGGTCAAGCGGCTGCGCTCAGTGCTACTGCGCGCCTATCAACTGTCTGCAGACCTGAAGCGGCCAGCCGGTCTGACAGGCGAGCTCTACGACGACTTCATGAAAGGCCTGCGGGATGAACCCTGTGTCCAGGAGCGCGACGGGATGACGACATCGTTGATGGAAGCGCCGGACAGGCTAAGAAAGGGGATGGCACCTCGGTAGGAGCAATGGGCGCGCAGCATCGCCCAAGCGTCATTCGACCACGGAGGTTTATTGCAAAGGCGTCCGCGGGTCGCCTAGCCTATCAGCCCACTTCCCCGCTCAACTGCATGTGACAACGCTGACCATGCTGATGGCGCTCATCAGATACTGCATCGCGGCAACTTTCTCTGGCGTCTGATGAACCGAAGCATTCTCGAGTTTCACCAACGCGTGTTTCATCAGTTGAAGGGAAGACATTGTTGAGACGGTAGACGCCATTGAGGCCGTGCCGTTCCATCCTTGGGCTTCCGCCTCGAAGGCCTGCGGATCCGTGACTGCAGCAGGTAAGGCTTTAGATTTCATCGGAGCACTCTGTTGGCGTGTCTTATAAGGAAGAAATCAGAACCCGCGCCGATGCAAAAGTTCCAGCGGCATGAGGGCCATGCGGAGTTGTACGCGCGGGCCAATTCCAAAAAGAACAAGGGGCTACGCCAAATTGGCGTAACCCCTTGATTTCTTTGGTAGGCCCCCCGAGAGTCGAACTCGGCACCAACGGATTATGAGTCCGCTGCTCTAACCAGGCATGAGCTAGAGGCCCAGGAAACGATTACTGCCCTTCCAGGAAGCTCTTCAGCTTATCGGCCCGGCTGGGGTGACGCAGCTTGCGCAGCGCTTTAGCCTCTATTTGGCGAATGCGCTCACGCGTGACGTCGAATTGCTTACCCACTTCTTCCAGGGTCTGGTCGGTGCTCATTTCGATGCCGAAACGCATACGCAGAACCTTGGCTTCACGCGGGGTGAGAGAGTCTAGCACTTCCTTGACCACATCACGCATGGAGCCGTGCAATGCCGCATCCGAAGGCGCCAGGGTGGACGTGTCTTCGATGAAATCGCCCAGGTGCGAGTCATCGTCGTCACCGATCGGCGTTTCCATGGAGATCGGTTCCTTAGCGATCTTCAGGATCTTGCGGATCTTGTCTTCCGGCATGTCCATCTTCTGCGCCAGGGTCGCGGGATCCGGCTCGGCGCCGGTTTCCTGCAGGATCTGACGGCTGATCCGGTTCATCTTGTTGATCGTTTCGATCATGTGAACCGGGATACGGATGGTGCGCGCCTGGTCGGCGATCGAACGCGTGATGGCCTGACGGATCCACCACGTGGCGTACGTCGAGAACTTGTAGCCGCGGCGGTATTCGAACTTGTCCACGGCCTTCATCAGGCCGATGTTGCCTTCCTGAATCAGATCCAGGAACTGCAGGCCGCGGTTCGTGTACTTCTTGGCAATCGAGATCACCAGGCGCAGGTTAGCCTCGGTCATTTCGCGCTTGGCCTTGCGGGCCTTGGCTTCGCCGGTGGCCATGCGCTTGTTGACGTCTTTCAGGTCCTTCAGCGGCAGCACGACGCGCGTTTGCAGGTCGATCAGCTTTTGCTGCAGTTCCTGCACGGCGGGAATCTGGCGCTCCAGCGTCTCGGCGTACGGATGGCCGGCGGCGACTTCTTCCACCACCCACTGCAGATTGGTTTCGTTGCCCGGGAAGACCTTGATGAAGTGCGTGCGCGGCATGCCGGCACGGTCCACACACGTATGCAGGACGGCGCGCTCAAGCTGGCGCACTTCTTCAACCTGGTTGCGCAGGGTGTCAGCCAGCTTTTCGACCATCTTGGCCGTGAAGCGGATGCCCATCAGTTCATTCTGGATGGATTCCTGTGCACGCACGTAGACGTCCGACTTGTAGCCGTCCTTCTCGTACGACAGGCGCATCTTGTCGAACTGCTTATTGACCTCGTCGAACTTGGCCAATGCCTTCACGCGCAGGTCTTCCAGCTGCTTGCTGGACATGCCGCCCGCGGGGCCGTCATCGCTTTCGTCTTCGTCAGCGGTGACGCCGGCGCCGGCGTACTCTTCGCCGTCTTCCGGATCAACCAGGCCGTCGACGACTTCGTCGATCTGCGCCTGGCCTTCGCGAACGCGCAGGATGTGGGCAAGGATCTCGTTGATCGTGGTCGGGCAGGCCGAAATGGCCATGACCATGTGCTTCAGGCCGTCTTCGATGCGCTTGGCGATCTCGATTTCGCCTTCGCGGGTCAGCAGCTCGACCGAACCCATTTCGCGCATGTACATGCGCACGGGGTCGGTGGTGCGGCCGAAATCGGAGTCCACCGTGGTCAGCGCGGCTTCGGCTTCGTCTTCGACGTCATCGTCGTTGGACGCAACCGGCGCGTTTTCGCTCATCAGCAGCGTTTCGGCGTCCGGGGCCTGGTCATAGACCGCGATACCCATGTCGCTGAACGTGCTGATGATGCCGTCGATGGCTTCGGCGTCGACCAGGTCGTCAGGCAGATGGTCGTTGATTTCGCCGTACGTCAGGTAGCCGCGGTCCTTGCCCAGCTTGATCAGCTGCTTCAGGCGATTGCGGCGCGCTTCGTATTCTTCCGGGGTCACGGGGCCGCGGGCGATCAGATCCTTGGGATCCGCCTTGCCGCGCTTGCCACCGCGCTTGGGCGGCTTCAGATCGGGCAGGACTTCGCCTTCGCCGTCCATCGTGTCGTCGAAACCGTCGGAATCGTTGTTCGCATTCTTCGCGGGGCGGCCCGGGCGGCGACCGCTGGGCACTGCCGGACGTGCGCTGCCCCCCACCAAGTCGGCGAGCTTGTCTTCAGCCTTCTTGGCGCGAGCCTTCGTCACTTTTTCGGGCTTGTCAGCCGCAGCCGTCTTGGTTGCCTTCTTGGCAGCCGTTTTGGCAGCGGGCTTGGCGACCTTCACCGCCGTTTTGGCGGGCGCTTTTTCCGCCGCCATGCTTACGGCGCGCTTGGCCGCAGGGGCCTTGATTTCAGCCGCATCAATTGCAGAGGAGGATTTGCCGGTGGATTTGGTCATAGTCGCTTCCGTGGTCGTCGCAACCCGTTTGGGCATGTTGCACCGCATAGGGCCGCCCTGGACGGTGGCCCAGCGCGGCGCAAATACGGGTAAAACTGGTGAACCCGCAGAAGTCACGCGGCTGCGTTGTTCGCAGCGCCAGCTCTTTCGAGCCCGCTTGTCGCCATCACGGTGCAATACCGTTGGGCGCTTGACGTGCATGACCTCATTCCGCGGCGGATTTCGGGCGTTGGGGGGGCTGTCTGCCTATAAATAGGCTTTGCTTGCTTATGGGGACCTTGCCCCTAGCAGCTTATGTAGACACAGCACCCAGACCACTAACGCTACGCGAAACGACTCGCCACTGAACTGCCTGATTCACCGCTCAGCTATCAGCTATCAGCTATATTAATTAACTATGTAACAAATTTGACGCGCCAGCCTGATAATTTCTGCGGGTCAAATCGCACTACAAATCTTCAAACATCACTACTGGATTAGATTCGGCCGGCGGCAATAGATTCCATGATCCATGGTCTACCCACTGCCTAGCCCATTTCACGCCAGGACTAGCAGCATATTCAGCAAGAATTAAGCTGCAATCAACTGAAAACGCATCAATGGGACATCTGCTTCGGCCTGACTATCTGTCCGTCACTATCCGTCCGCCACTATCTGTCCGCCGCGTAACAGCCAAGATAAAAGGCTCCTCGGCAAGCGGACAACCTTTGATTTTAGCGCATTTAGCGTATCCCGGCACCTTTCAGCGTCGCCATGCGGCTTGAGAGCTCCAGATAGCGTTTGCGCGCGTCATCCGTGGACAACCCTGCAGCCGCCAACTTGGCCATTTCCAGCTTGGCTGAGTCAAATTCAATACGCCGCAAGGCATCATCCCACTCGGTCTGGGGGTCAGGAAGGTCTTCCTGGGACAGGATATCCGCCCGCAAGCCCTTCAATACCGTGGCCAGGTCGGAATCAGGCTCGGCAGCTTCCAGCAATGCGCCCACATGGCGCGCGCCGCTGGATTGCGCCAGCATGATCAAGTCCCTTACCAATCCTAGATGGGGGCCATGGTCGATGACTTCAAGCTGCTGGTCTCCCATGGAGTCCACCAATTCAGGATGCGCCAGCAACAACCCAAGCAAGCGCTTGGCCAACGACGGCATGGTCCGGCGGCCCTCGAAGCCTCCGACGTCGTTATCGCGACGCCCTTTCCAGTTGCCTTTGCCAGGTTTCCAGTCGCCCTTGCTTTTCCAGTCGCTCTTGCCCTTCCATTCCTGCTTGCCGCCAGCGCGCTGACCACCACCGCCGCCGCCCGTGAATTCACCGCCGCCTTGCGACGGAAAATGGCCGTAGTCGGCGTAGTCCGGCTCTTCGGCGGGAATATCGTGAAAATCATGCCCGGCGAAGTCATAGCCCATATCGGGGTGACCGCCGTCATGATCCGGCCCGGCTGCCCCCGACGGCTCGCCTGCCGCCGGCTTGGGCGACGCGGCCGGCGCGAACGGCTTAGCTGGCTGTTGCGCCAGGATCTGCGCCATTTCTTCAGGGGTCAGCTGCACCAGCTTGGCCATTTCCCGCTCGATCTGCACGCGCAGCGCACACTCGGGAATCGACGCCAACAGCGGCTTGGCTTCATGCAGGCAACTGGCGCGCCCTTCGGCCTCGTTCATGTTGTGCCGCGACGCCAGCTCGTCCAGCAGGAAGCGCGACAGCGCCACCGCATCGGCCAGACAGGCGCGGAACGCTTCTGCGCCCAACTCGCGCACATACGAGTCCGGGTCATGCTCGGACGGCAGGAACAGGAATCGAATGGCGATATCGTCACGCAGCACGGGCAGGCAAGCCTGCAACGCCCGCCAGGCGGCACGCCGGCCGGCGCCGTCGCCGTCGAAGCTGAAGATCACCTTGTCGCTTGTACGCAGCAGCTTCTTCACATGGTCGGGCGTCGTGGCCGTACCCAGCGTGGCGACCGCGTTGGCGATGCCTTGCTGCGCCAGGCCGACGACGTCCATGTAGCCTTCGACCACGATCACCTGCCCTTCCTGGCGGATGGACTGGCGCGCCTCCCACAACCCGTAGAGCTCATGGCCCTTCGAGAACAGGGGCGTTTCGGGGGAATTCAGGTACTTGGGCTCGCCTTTGCCGATGATGCGTCCGCCGAAGCCAATGAGGCTGCCCCGCACATTGCGGATCGGAAACATGACGCGCTCCCGGAAACGGTCGTAGCGACGGCCGTCTTCGGACTCGATGACCAGCCCGGACTCCACTAACGTGGGGTCGTCATAATTGGGAAAAACTTGCGACAGGCCGTGGCGGTCAGTACCCGACCACCCCAAACCGAAATGTGCCGCGATTTCGCCAGTCAGGCCGCGCTGCTTCAGATAGCGGATCGCCGCGGGCGACGCGCGCAACTGCTTCAGATAATGCGCCTGAGCGGCATCCAGCACCTGCGTATGACGGGATTCCTCGGCCTTGCGGCGCGCGGATTCCTGCTGCTGGCGTGGACTGCGATTTTCTTCGGGGACCGTCATTCCCGCCGAAGCCGCGAGCGTGCGCACGGCTTCGGGGAAACTGGTACCCGTATGTTCCATCAGGAAAGTGATGGCGCTGCCATGTGCTCCACAGCCGAAGCAGTGGTAGAACTGCTTGGTGGGGCTGACAGTGAACGACGGACTTTTTTCGTTATGAAAGGGGCACAGGCCAAGCAAGTTGGCCCCACCCTTTCGCAACTGCACATATCGCCCGACTACGTCGACAACGTCGACTCGGGCGAGTAGATCCTGGATGAATGATTCTGGAATCAATAGATTCGGGAATCAAAAATCAATACAGGCGCGGGGGCAGTTGTTGGCTACGGATGCGCTTGTAGTGGCGCTTCACAGCGGCGGCGTGCTTGCGCTTGCGCTCTGCCGTGGGCTTCTCATAGAACTCGCGCGAACGCAGCTCGGTGAGCAAACCGGTCTTTTCGATGGTGCGCTTGAAGCGGCGCAGAGCGGCTTCAAACGGTTCGTTTTCCTTCAGTCGAACGATAGGCATAAAGTGATTGGCCTGCTTGTAGGGTAACAAAAGTTGATGACAAACCTGGCTTGCTTACCAGCAACGCTGCCTAGGATCCAGGTCCGCGAAAACATCCCCTCGCGCTATAGGCATGCACTGGTACACCAGGCACGCAACCACAACACAAAGGAAAGTACCGCGGAAACGAGGAACCTTGGAGCGCAACCCGGGACTAGGACACATGCGCTGCGCGCTGCAGATGCTGCACGCGGCCTTGCCTTCCATTTCCCGGATTTCCGCTGGCTGTTTCCGTTACCCAAAGACTACCCAAAGAGTAACAAGCCAAGTTCGGTTTAGCGATAACCAGCGATTCTAGCATGGTCACGACCATTTTGACTACTAGGAGGGACACTTGGCACCCAGAGGGCGCCAGGCACCCCTCCCCTGACCCCATCCGGGCTCAGCTCTTGAAACCCTTGCGGATCCAGGCTTCGAGCTGGTGCGGACGCAGGCTGTCGTAATCTTCGAACGGCTGGTGGATCCAGGGGTTCGTCGGCAGCTTCTCGACATAATAGTCGGGCGTTGCCTGGGAATGTCCCTTCCACCACAGCACGGCGCTGCGCAGTTCGGTGATGTCCGCGAACTGGCTCTTCAGGTGGTCATAGACCTTGCTGAAGGTTTTGCCGGTATCGACCATGTCGTCCACCAACAACACACGCCCGGACAACGTGCCGCGCGTAATGGTGATGAACTGGGCGATATCCATGTCGCCTTGCTTCGTGCCAGCGGCTTCGCGGTAGCTGCTCGTGGCCAGGATACCCAGCGGCACATCGAAAATACGGGACATTACGTCACCGACGCGCATACCGCCGCGCGCCAGACAAAGAATCTTGTCGAACTTCCATCCCGATTGATGCACCTGCAAGGTAAGGCGTTCGATCAAGCGGTTGTAATCGTCCCACGTCACCCACAGATGGCTGTCATCATTGGTCGGCGCGCTCATAGGCAAGCATCTCCTGCTTAAAGATACGAAAAGGCCGCCGCCGGTATGAGACCGGCGGCGGCCTTTGGAATATTAACCCGATGTCAGCCCTTCAGGGGGTGACGCAGGACAATGGTTTCATTGCGGTCAGGACCGGTCGACACGAGGTCGATCGGCACGCCGCAGACTTCGGCAACGCGCTCGAGGTAGCGACGGGCGGCTTCGGGCAGCTTGTCGTACTCGGTGATGCCGACGGTCGATTCCGACCAGCCCGGCAGCTCTTCCAGCACCGGCTGCGCCTGGGCGACCGCGTGGGCGCCGTAAGGCAGCACGTCGCGGAATTCACCGTTGACACGGTAGCCGACGCCCAACTGGATGGTTTCCAGGCCGTCCAGCACGTCCAGCTTGGTGATGCACAAGCCGGAAATGCCGTTCAGGCGGACCGAGCGCTTCAGCGCGGCGCCATCGAACCAGCCGCAACGACGCGGGCGGCCGGTAACCGAACCGAATTCCTTGCCGATGGTGGCCAGGCGGGTGCCGATCTCGTCGACCAGTTCGGTCGGGAACGGGCCCGAACCGACGCGGGTCGTGTAAGCCTTGGTGATGCCCAGGACGTAATCCAACTGCTGCGGGCCCACGCCGGCGCCAGCCGACGCCGCGCCAGCCACGCAATTGCTGCTGGTGACGAACGGATAGGTGCCGTGGTCCACATCCAGCAACGCGCCTTGCGCGCCTTCGAACAGAATGCGCTTGCCTTCCTGCTGCATGGCATACAGGTTGCTGGACACATCCTTGACCATCGGCGCGATGGCGGGAGCCAGGGCCATGGCCTGATCACGCACTTCGTCGGCGGAAACCGCTTCGGCGCCCAGATACTTGGTCAGCACGAAGTTGTGGTAATCCAGCACTTCGGCGAGCTTCTCGTCGAACAGCGAAGGATTGAACAGGTCCTGCACGCGCAATGCGCGGCGGGCAACCTTGTCCTCGTATGCCGGGCCGATGCCACGACCGGTCGTGCCGATCTTGCCTTCGCCCTTGCGCGCTTCGCGCGCCTTGTCGATGGCCACGTGGTACGGCAGGATCAGCGGGCAGATTTCGGAAATCTGCAGGCGCGAGCGCACGTCCAGGCCAGCAGCCTCCAGCTCTTCGATTTCCTTGAGCAGGGCTTCCGGGGACAGCACGACGCCGTTGCCGATAAAGCAGGTGACGCCGGGATGCATGATGCCGGACGGGATCAGGCGAAGAATCGTCTTCTTGCCATTGATCCACAGCGTATGGCCGGCATTGTGACCGCCCTGGAAGCGGACCACGCCTTGGACGGATTCCGCCAGCCAATCGACGATCTTGCCTTTGCCCTCGTCACCCCATTGGGTGCCGATTACGACTACGTTCTTGCTCATGTTACGAATCAATATCGAGTTTCTCGGGAAATCCGGAAATCTCCCCGCGGCCCTCTTGTTTCCAAGAGGGAGTTAGTCACAGCGTTCTGACCGTCCAGGCGCCATCTTGCAGCGCCAGCTCGCGATCGCAAACGAATTCGTCCTGATCCTGCTCGTGACCGGGCAATACCTGAACGACAATCTCCCCTGACCGGCGCAGGCGGCGAACCGCCTCGGTCAGAGCGGGGGCTTGCCCCCAAGGCGCGCGAACTGCACGCGCCCGTTCCGCTGGCGGCAGACCTGCCGCCAGTTTGCGTAAATCCAGACTGAAACCGGTAGCCGGACGCGCGCGGCCGAATGCCCGGCTGACGTCGTCATAGCGGCCACCGCTGACCAGTGCGTCGTGCCAGCCTTCCGCATACAGCGCGAACTTCACGCCGGAGTGGTAGCCATAGCCTCCCACATCGGCCAAGTCGACGCTGAACGCGACGTTCGGCATCGCATCCACCACCACCTGCAAGGCATCCAGCGCCACGGCAACCCCCGGCAGCAGCGGCAGATCGCGACGCGCCGCCTTCAGCACTTCCGGGCCACCGTACAGATTCGGCAGCAACTGCAACGCCTTCAGCGTTTCATCCCGCATGCCCGGCGCGCGCTGGGCCAATTCACCCAGGCCCGGCACGTCTTTCTCGCGCAACAAGCGGATGATTTCCTGCGATACCGCCACGGCCGCCGGGTCCGATTCCAGGATGGCGCGAACCACGCCCGAATGGCACAAGTCCAGACGGGGGTTGCGCACCCCGGCGATCGCCACCGTTTCCAGCACGAGCTGGATGATTTCCAGGTCGGCTTCAAAACCGGCATGACCGTAGATCTCGGCACCGATCTGCAACAGCTCGCGGCTGGACAGCAGGTCCGCCGGACGCGCGTGCAACACGTTGCCGCAATAGCACAGGCGGGTCACGCCGGCGCGGTTCAACAAGTGCGCATCAATGCGCGTGACCTGAGGAGTCATGTCCGCCCGCACGCCCAGCGTGCGGCCGGTCAGCTGGTCGACCAGCTTGCACGTGCGCAGATCCAGATCGCTACCGGTGCCGGACAGCAATGAATCAATGTATTCGACCAGGGGCGGCGCGACCAGCTCGAAGCCGTAAGTACGGTATAAATCGAGAAGTTCGCGGCGCAGTTCCTCGATGCGCCGGGCCTCTGCCGGAAGTACGTCGGCAAGGCTCTCGGGCAGCAACCAGTTACCCATGAATGTTTACCTGATGAACGCCAAGTGATGCGTGGGCGTCGCCCAAACGAAAAAGCGGCTGAGGGGGCGTAAGCCCGCTCAGCCGCTGCGGAATGTTTTCTAGCTTACGCGGTATTGTACATGAGTCAGCGGGCAGCGCCAGCCGGGATTACGGGTGGACGGAGCCGTCCCCCAATTGCCGCAACACCCCGATCCGCTGCGCGCCGCGCCAGTAAAAAGCCCCTTGGATTTCCAAGGGGCTTTTCGTTCCGCTACGCGCGCCGCCTTACTTGGCCGGCACGGTAACCGGCGCCAGGGCTGCGCCGGCCGGGTCCTTCATGAACTGGAAGAAGCTGGAGCTGGGATCGACCACCAGCACGTCGCCCGGCTTCGAGAACGAAGCACGGTAGGCTTCCAGGCTCTTGTAGTACGTGTAGAACTGCGGGTTCTTGCCGTAGGCCTGTGCGTAGATCGATGCCGCGGCGGCATCGCCCTCACCCATGATGCCCTGGGCCTTGGCATATGCCTGAGCCACAATGACTTCACGTTGGCGGTCGGCCTCGGCGCGGATCTTCTCACCTTCGGCGGCGCCGATGGAACGCAGCTCGTTGGCGACGCGCGTGCGCTCCGCTTCCATGCGGCGGTACACCGATTCCGAAATTTCCGGCGCGAATTCGATACGGCGCAGACGCACATCGACGATCTGCACGCCCAGGGGCTCGGCGCGCTTGGCCACGTTGGTCAGGATCTCGGCCATGATCTTGTCGCGTTCGGTCGAGACCACGTCGCGCACCGTGCGCACGTTGACCGATGCGTTCAGCGCGTCGCGGATGAGCGCTTGCAGGCGCTCTTGCGCCACGCGCTCGTTGCCGCCCGTCGAGACGTAGTATTGGCGGGGATCAGCAATACGCCACTTGACGTAGGAATCGATCAGCAGGTTCTTCTTTTCGGAAGTCTGGATGCGTTCGGCTTCGTTGGTTTCGATGGTCAGAACGCGCTTGTCGAGCGTAACGACGTTCTGGAACGGCGGCGGGGCCTTGAAATACAGGCCGGGTTCACTGATGGTCTTGCGCACTTCACCCAGCGAGAACACCAGGGCGTAGTCGCGCTCGCGCACGACGAAGACGCAGGAAGACAGGGCGGCCAGCACGATGAGCAGGCCGACCAGGATGGGCATAAAACGTTGCATGATCAGAACTCCTCCGGGTTAACGCGACGTACGGTCGCGGGGCAGCGTGTTGCTATTGCTGCTGCCGGAAGACTGAGGCACCGGGACCGCGCCGCTACGCAACGGCGGTTGGACCGGCGGACTGATCAACGCAGGCGAACCCGGGTTGCCGACACTGGACTTGCTGCCGTCCTGGGCGGCCAGATGCATGATCTTGTCCAAGGGCAGGTACAACATATTGTTGTTGCTCTTGGTGTCGACCATGACCTTGCTGGCGCGCGTGAAGATGTCCTGCATGCTTTCCAGGTACATGCGCTGGCGCATGACCTGCGGCGCCTTCTCGTACTCACCCAGGATGCTGGTGAAGCGCGAGGTATTACCCTGGGCGTCGCCAACAACCTTGGCCTTGTAGCCTTCGGCCTGCTCGGTCATGCGCGAAGCCTGGCCACTGGCCAGCGGCACGACCTGGTTGGCGTAAGCCTGGCCTTCGTTGATCTGGCGCTCGCGGTCCTGACCGGCCTTGACGGCGTCGTCGAAGGCGGCTTGCACCTGCTCGGGCGGCTGCACGTTCTGGATGGCGACCGTGCTGACCTGGACGCCGCTTTGGTAGCGATCCAGGATCTGCTGCATCAGCGCCTGCACTTGCGTGGCAACCATCGTACGGCCTTCGTACAGCACGAAGTCCATCGACTGCTTGCCCACGACTTCGCGCATGGCCGTTTCGGAGGCCTGGCGGACGGATTCGTCCGGGTCGCGCGTCATGAAGAGGTAGTCCGGCGCACCATCGGCGCGCAGGCGATACTGAACGACGAACTGCATATCGACGATGTTCTCGTCCGTCGTGAGCATCAGCGCTTCAGGCAGCACCTTGTTGCGCGAACCACCACGGAAACCGACTTCGAACGTGCGCAGTTGCGACACGTTGACGATTTCCTGGCTTTGAATGGGGTACGGCAGACGCCATTGGAAACCGGCCTGCGACGTGCTCTTGTATTTGCCGAACTGGGTCACAACCGCGACCTGGCCTTCTTGCACGATGTAGAAGCCGCTAGCCGCCCAGATGCCCACGGCCACCAGGGCAATGACGCCCAGGCCGATGCGCGCGCCACGCGGTGAAGGCGGCGTCATGCCGCCGCGGTTGCCGGGACGGTTGTTGCCACCGCCACCGCCCTTGCGACCGAACAGGGATCCGATGCGATTATTGAAATCGCGCCAGACCTCGTCCAGGTCGGGAGGGCCGTCTCCATTGCCTTGAGGCCGCTTCGGCGGCGGCTCGGAGCCATTGTTGTTCCCACGACCCCAACCGGGGTCATTCAGATTGAAGAGTTTGATAATTCGCGGCATTGTTTCCCACAATCTGTCCGGTCTCCGCAATTGCCCCGCGCAACGCATCCAGACCGGCGCGCTCGGTGGCGCTTACAAATACTCGCGCAATCGTACCATGTGCATCGCGCTCCACCCGGGGTTCCAAACCAGCTCGGTCAATCTTGTTGTATACCAGAATGGTCGGAACGGCGGAGGCGCCGATTTCAGCGAGGACCTTGTTGACTTCGAAAATCTGCTCGTCGCGCTGCGGACTGGCCGCGTCGACTACGTGCAGCAATAGATCCGCGTGCACCGTCTCTTCCAGCGTCGCGCGAAACGCGGCGATCAGGTCATGAGGCAGGTCGCGGATGAATCCGACCGTATCCGATATCACAACGTTCCCGGCGCCCTCGATCCAGATGCGCCGCGTGGTCGTATCCAGGGTGGCAAACAGCTGATCCGCAGCGTAGGTATCCGCGCGGGTCAACGCGTTGAATAGCGTGGACTTGCCGGCGTTGGTGTAACCCACGAGCGACACGGACAGCGCGCCGCCTCGGGCCCGCGCACGGCGCTGGGTCACGCGCTGGCGCTCAACGCGATCCAGCCGCTCGCGCAGCGTCTTGACCTTGGCGCCGATCATGCGGCGGTCCATTTCAAGCTGGGATTCGCCAGGGCCGCGCATCCCGATACCGCCGCGCTGACGCTCCAAGTGGCTCCACATGCGCGTCAGGCGCGTGGACAAATGCTGCAACTGCGCCAGCTCGACCTGCAGCTTGCCTTCGTGGCTCTTTGCGCGCAGCGCGAAGATGTCCAGGATGAGGGCAACGCGGTCCACCACGCGCAAATTGAAGACGCGTTCCAGGTTGCGTTGCTGGGCGGGCGACAAGGGCTGATCGAACAGGACGATGTCGGCGAGAAGCGCCTGCGACATCGCGACGCCCTCGTCCGCCTTGCCGGAACCGATGAAGAACTTGGCGTCGGGCCGGTCGCGCCGGGCGGTCAAGGTGCCGACGACTTCCGCGCCCGC
Organism: Achromobacter sp. 18P8.1.1; assembly: GCF_057799415.1. Classification (NCBI taxonomy): domain Bacteria; kingdom Pseudomonadati; phylum Pseudomonadota; class Betaproteobacteria; order Burkholderiales; family Alcaligenaceae; genus Achromobacter; species Achromobacter sp. 18P8.1.1. The sequence continues at coordinate 45,498 of NZ_JBYOKH010000011.1, forward strand.
GCCCTTGGCCAGCATGGCAAATTCCTCGGCATGGGCCGTGAAGTCTGGGTCACCCAGATCCACGCTGATAATCAGAGCGCGCATACATGCACCATATTGGAGCCAAAGCGAAAATGCCCGCCGACGTCATCCGTCTGGCGGGCAAAAAAAGGTACAGCTGGAGCGAGATTACTCAGCAGGGACTTCCACCTGGAAATTCACGGCGCGGGCGGGAACAACGGTGGAAATGGCATGCTTGTAGACCATTTGCGTAACCGTATTGCGCAACAGCACCACGTACTGGTCAAAAGATTCGATTTGCCCTTGAAGCTTGATACCGTTCACCAAGTAAATCGACACGGGCACATGATCCTTGCGCAGCGTGTTCAGGAACGGATCTTGCAGAGTTTGCCCTTTATTGCTCATTGGCCAGGCTCCATTTGTTTGTTATTGAGTGATGATGTGCTTTTTTGTACTGGTGGAGCACACCGAAATACGTACTCTACAGGGTTTTCCCGGCCCGTGCTACTTGGCCAGGAGGCAAAAGTGACACCAGAGTTTTCAAGCTGAAAAGCCCCTGACGATCACGCTTGCAGGACCTCCGCAAGCCCCTTCAGAAGCAGGTCTACCTGCTCGTCCGTGCCCACGGTAATGCGGAGAAACTGATCGATGCGCGCATGACGGAAATGGCGCACGATGATGCTGCGCTCGCGCAAGGCGGCGGCCAGACCCGAAGCGTCTTTGGAGGGGTGCCGCGCGAACACGAAATTCGCAGCCGACGGCAACACTTCAAAACCCAGCGACTCCAGGCCCGCTGTCATCCGCGACCGGGTTTCGATCACGGCTTGGCGAGTCTTCTCAAAGTACTCTGTATCTTCCAATGCCGCCACTGCGCCGGCCGATGCCAGGCGATCAATAGGGTAGGAGTTGAAACTGTTCTTTACGCGGTCCAGCCCATCGATGAGCTCGGCGCTGCCCACGGCGAAGCCTACGCGCAGCCCGGCCAGCGAACGCGACTTGGACAAGGTCTGCACGACCAGCAAGTTGTCATAGCGCGCGACCAGGCCCACGGCCGATTCACCGCCGAAATCCACATAGGCCTCGTCGACTACGACGACGGCGTCGGGGTTGCCCGCGACGATGCGCTCGACCTCGGCCAGGCTGAGTGCGCGGCCCGTGGGGGCATTGGGGTTCGGGAAAATGATGGCGCCGGCCTGCCCGCGGGCACCCGGCAGGTAGTCTTCCACGTCAATGCGGAAATCCGCCGTCAGCGGCACGGTTTCGTATTCGATGCCGTACAGGCCGCAGTAGACCGGGTAGAAACTGTAGGTGATGTCCGGAAAGCGTAGCGGACGCTCGTGCTTGAGCAACGCCAGGAACACGTGCGCCAGCACCTCGTCGGAGCCGTTGCCCACGAACACCTGGCCCGGCTGCACGCCCACCGTCGACGCGATCGCCTGGCGAAGGCGGTCGGAAGACGGGTCCGGGTACAGCTTGAGCGTGTCGTCGCAGGCTGCGCGAATGGCATCGAGCACCTTGGGCGACGGCCCGTAAGGATGCTCGTTGGTATTCAGCTTGATCAGGTTCTGAAGCTTGGGCTGCTCGCCCGGGACATACGGACTGAGCGTCCCGACCACGGGACTCCAGAAACGGCTCATGGATCAGCTTTCCTGCGCGTAGGGGTTGTGCGAAGACTTGAATTCGATGCGCAAAGGCGTACCGGCCAGATCGAACGCATTGCGGAAACGCGTTTCCAGGTACCGACGATACGAATCGGGGATGGCGTCCAGCGCATTGCCGTGGATGACGACCAGCGGCGGGTTCTGACCGCCCTGGTGCGCATAGCGCATCTTGGGACGGAAGATGCCCTTGCGGGGCGGCTGCTGCTGCTCGATGGCGGCCTGCAGTTCACGCGTCAATTTGGGCGTGGACAGCTTGGCGAACGCGGCGGCATGCGCCGAATTGATGGACTTCAAGAGCGGCTTGATGCCCTGCCCGCGCAACGCCGAAATGGTGTGCATGCGCGCGAACGACAGGAAACGCAGCTTGCGCTGGAATTCGCGTTCGATGCGTTCCTTTTCCTCGCCGTCCAGGCCATCCCACTTGTTGATGGCCACCACGACGGCGCGGCCGGTTTCCAGCACGAAGCCCGCGATGTGGGCATCCTGCTCGGAAATCTCGGTGTGCGCATCCAGCATCAGCAGCACGACGTTGCTGGCCTCGATGGCCTGCAGCGTCTTGATGACTGAGAATTTTTCAACGGCCTCGAACACCTTGCCGCGCTTGCGCAGGCCAGCCGTGTCGATCAGCGTGTAGCGGCGGCCGTCACGGTCGAAATCGATCTCGATGGCGTCGCGCGTGGTGCCCGGCAAGTCGAACGCGATCACGCGCTCTTCGCCCATCAAGGTATTGATGAGGGTCGATTTGCCGACGTTCGGACGGCCCACGATCGCCAGCTTGATGCGGTGATCGTGATCGCCTTCCTCGAAGACTTCTTCTTCGACAGGCGGCTCGGCCAGGTCTTTCAGCGCCAGTTCGATCAGGTCGACGATGCCGTCGCCGTGCGCCGCCGAAATCGGGTAGGGCTGGCCCAATCCAAGCTCGTGGAACTCGGAGATGGCCGGGCCCAGGCCCATGCCTTCCGCCTTGTTCACCGCCAACAGCACGCGCTGCTGGCCGGACTTGCGCAGCAACTGCGCGATTTCGTGGTCGTGCGCATTGATGCCGGCGCGGGCATCGACCAGGAACACCACCACGTCCGCCTCGGCGATGGCCTGCCGGGTCTGGCGCGCCATCTCCAGCAGGATGCCGTCTTTGGCGACCGGCTCGAAACCGCCGGTATCGATAGCGATGAACGGGATCTCGCCTACCCTGCCCTCACCGTAATGGCGATCGCGGGTCAGGCCGGAAAAATCGGCCACCAACGCGGCGCGCGATCGCGTCAGGCGGTTGAAAAGGGTCGACTTCCCCACATTGGGGCGACCGACCAGGGCAACGACAGGCTTGAAAGACACGGTGTAAGGCTTTGTTCTATAGGTTTTAGTTGGCGCCGATCATGACGAGATTGCCATTGCCCGTCTGGACCAGCACACCTTGGGGGGTGGTTTGCGGCGGCGAAACGACGGCGCCACCACCCACGGACAGCCGCGCCATCAGGCTGCCATCACTACGCGACAGGAAGTGCAGATAGCCTTCCAGGTCGCCAACTGCAAGCGCACCACCCAGCATAGCCGGTGCAGTCACTTGGCGGTTCTTCAGCGCTGCCTGCTTCCAGACATTGCCGCCATTATCCAGCGCAAACGCGCTGACGACGCTGTTCTGGTCCGCCGCGTAAGCGAAGCGCTCGTCCAGCGAGACGCCGCTGACGCTGGAGAAGTCCTTGGCCCACAACGGACGGCCGCCGGCCGTGACGTCAAAGCAGACGATACGCCCTTGATAGGCGACCGCGCAAAGGAGATTACCCGCGATGCGCGGGGCGCCGACGACGTCGGTCAGGCGCTCGAGGTCGCTGGCGCCCTTGGGCGTCGCCACGGTGCCTTCCCATTGCACGTTGCCGCTGTCGGAGGCGATCGCCATCAGCTTGCCGCCGGGCAGGCCGGTGATGACGAGACCTTCGGCCAGGACCATCTGCGACACGCTGCGCAATGCCAGCGAGGGGCCCGGGCGCTGCACGTTCCAGACGCGCTCGCCGCTGTTGGCGTCGAACGCCTGGATGCGATAGTCGCCGCTGCGGACCACCACGATGCCATAACCCACCACCGGCGGGATCGTGACATCGCTGGTGGCGCGGACCTTCCACTTCACCTTGCCGCTGTCGTCGAAGGCGATCACGTCGCCGTCGGGCGAAGCAACCGCGGTGGTGGTGCCGTCGCTGCCGGCGCCAGCCGACAGCTTGCCGTCGGTCTTGGCCTTCCACAGAGGACGGCCGCTTTGCAGGTCGAACTTGCCCACCGAGCCATCCGGCGTGGCGGCGTAGACGGCGCTGCCCAGGACCGTGGGCGCGAAGCCCAGGCCGGAACCGCTGCCGATCGACGTCGACCAGACCTGGTGCACGGACATGCCGGCCTTGTACTCGGTCAGCGGTGCGGGATCGTAACGGCCGTCATCGTGCGAAAACAAGCCGCATCCGCCCAGCGCAAGCAAGCTTGCCAGGCAAACGGCGCCACGCCACGTACGACCAGGTGCAAATTTACGCATTACAGTCACGCTCCGCTCAAGGCATCCAATTTCAGTTGCACAACCTGGGTCATCGGATTCGCCGTACCCAGGCCATCAATGGCGCTTTGCCATGCCGCACGCGCTTCATCGCGCTTGCCTTGCGCAGCGAGGATATCGCCACGGCGGTCCGCGAACAAGGCGGCAAAGGCGGCCGGCGGATTGTTCAGTTGTGCAAGCGCCGGGTCGTATTGCTTCTGATCCAGCAGCATGCCGGCCAGGCGCAGGCGCGCCACGGCTTGCATGGCCGGGTTCTTGCCTTGCGCGGCCAGCCATTCCAGCTGTTCACGGGCACCGGCCTCGTCCTTCTGAGCCTGCAGGGCCTGCGCCGCAACCAGCGCGCCGCGGGCGGCGTAGCCGGTGGCCGGGTATTGGTCGCGCAGCGTGGCAGCAGCGGTCTTGATGCGCACGGCGGAATCGGCGCCACCCAGGCGGGCCGCGTCTTCCAGCGCTTCGAAGTAGCCCATGGCCTGATTGGCGCGGTGCGATTCGTAGGCCTTCCAGCCCCACCAACCGCCCCAGGACAGCGCGACGACGGCAAACAGCGTGACAACCAGCGTCCCGTAACGGGCCCACCACGCCTTGATTGCGTCCAGTTTTTCCTGTTCTTCGAGATCGTATGCCATGCCTTAACCCTTGTTGTTCAGTACCGCAGCCAGATCCTTCAGCGGGACCTGCTGCTGAGCCGCGTCGCCCTGGGCGTCCGCACGCAAATATTTGACGCTGGCGGTCTGCGACGCAACTTCATCGGCGCCAAGAATAACCGCAACCATGGCGCCGCTGGCATCCGCACGCTTGAATTGGGACTTGAAACCGGCCGAACCGGCATGCACGACGACTGACAGACCGGCGTCGCGCAGGTCTTCACCAACCCGGGCTGCCAGGCGCTGGGCTTCTTCGCCCTGATGCACGACGTAGACTTCGCATTCCGCCGGCGCCTCCAGCTGCACGCTCTGCTCCCAGAGGTCCAGCAGACGTTCCATGCCGATTGCGAAGCCGACCGCGGGGGCGTGCTTGCCGCCCAGCAGTTCGACCAGGCCGTCGTAGCGGCCGCCGCCGCAGACCGTGCCCTGGGAGCCCAGGCGGTCGGTGACCCACTCGAAAACCGTCAGGTTGTAGTAGTCAAGGCCGCGCACCAGGCGCGGGTTCAGGCTGTATTCGATGCCCGCGTCGGTCAGGCGCTGGCACACGCCATCGAAGTGTGCGCGGGACTCTTCGCCCAGGAAGTCGAACAGGCGCGGCGCGCTGTTGGCCATTTCCTGCATGGCGGGGTTCTTCGTGTCCAACACGCGCAGCGGGTTGGTGTACAGGCGACGCTGGCCGTCTTCATCCAGGATGTCGCGATGCTTTTCCAGGTGCTCGATCAAGGCGGCGCGGTGCGCGGCGCGCTCGGCGGGCTGGCCCAGGGAGTTCAACTCCAGGCGCACGTCCTTCAGCCCCAGCAGTTTCCACAGACGGGCCAGCATGACGATCAGTTCGGCGTCCACGTCAGGGCCGGCAAAGCCCAGGGCCTCGACGTCGATCTGATGGAACTGGCGGTAGCGGCCGCGCTGCGGGCGCTCGTGGCGGAAGACGGGGCCGATCGAGTAGACGCGTTGCGGGCGGTCGTAGAGCATGTTGTGCTCGATCGAGGCGCGCACGATGCCGGCCGTCATCTCGGGACGCATCGTCAGCGATTCGCCGTTCAATGCGTCGGTGAAGGTGTACATCTCTTTTTCGACGATGTCGGTGACTTCGCCGATGCCGCGCGTGAACAGGCGCGTATGCTCAAGCACGGGCGTACGCACGTTGCGATAGCCATAGCCGCGCAGCCAGCCGCGCACGATTTCCTCGAACTGTTCCCAGCGGGCGCTCGGCCCGGGCAACACGTCATTCATGCCGCGTATGGCGGCCACTTTCTGGAAAGCTTGAGTCATCTTGATCATGCCGCATCACGCGCCTGCCGGCGCGTCCGCGGCTACACCCTTTCTTTTAATGAGAGGTGAGCGCGCCGTAACGGCGCGCCACGTAGTCTTCGACGATGGCCTGGAACTCTTCGGCGATATGGTCGCCCTTGAGCGTAACCGTGCGTTCCCCGTCCACGAATACCGGCGCCGCGGGCACTTCGCCCGTTCCCGGCAGACTGATTCCGATATCGGCATGACGGCTTTCGCCCGGCCCATTGACCACACAGCCCATGACCGCGACGTTCATGCTTTCGACGCCCGGATACTGCGCCTTCCAGACCGGCATCTGACGGCGCAGATAGGACTGGATGCTATCAGCCAGTTCCTGGAAGAACGTGCTGCTGGTGCGGCCGCAACCGGGGCATGCCACGACCATTGGCGTGAACGCACGCAGACCCATCGTCTGCAGGATTTCCTGCGCCACGACGGCTTCTCGGCTGCGATCGCCGCCAGGTTCCGGCGTGAGCGAAATGCGGATCGTGTCGCCGATGCCCTGCTGCAGCAGCACGGCCAGCGCGGCGGTGGACGCCACGATGCCCTTGCTGCCCATGCCGGCCTCGGTCAGCCCCAGGTGCAGGGGGTAGTCGCAACGGGCGGACAGGTCGCGGTAAACGGCGATCAGGTCCTGGACGTGGCTGACCTTGCACGACAGGATGATGGCGTCGCGCCGCAGGCCGAGCTCTTCGGCGCGTTGCGCGTTGGTGATGGCAGACACGACCAGCGCGTCGCGCATCACGGCCTGGGCCTCCCAGGGCTGCGCACGACGGCTGTTTTCGTCCATCTTGCGCGCCATCAGTTCGTGGTCCAGGCTGCCCCAGTTCACGCCGATACGCACGGGCTTGTCATAGCGGCAGGCCACTTCGATCATCTGCGCGAAATTGTCGTCGCGCCGCTTGCCGCCGCCCATGTTGCCGGGGTTGATCCGGTATTTGGACAGCGCCTGCGCGCACTCGGGAAACTGCGTCAGCAGCTTGTGGCCGTTGTAGTGAAAGTCACCCACCAGCGGCACATTCACGCCCATGCGGTCGAGCTGTTCGCGGATGGCAACCACTTCGCGGGCCGCCTCGGGCGTATTCACCGTGATCCGCACCAGTTCAGAGCCGGCCAGCGCCAGCTCTTTGACCTGGATCGCCGTGGCGATGGCGTCCGCGGTGTCGGTGTTGGTCATGGACTGCACCACGACCGGGGCGTCGCCGCCCACCATCACAACGCGATCGCCCCACTTCACTGCCACCGAACGCGTGGCGCGGCGCATCGCGGCCCCCACGGCGGGTGGCGGCGCATCCTGGCAAGGCAAAGAAGAATCTTGCATCGGTGGAACCGGGTTACTTGGTCGGCTTCTGCAGCCAGTCGAACGGCAGCCATTGCTGCGGCAACCAGCCTTGCCAGAAGGCATACGCCACGCCGGCGGCCAGCACCAGCACGATGGCGATGAGCCATCCCCAGGAGGTCGAAGACGAACGGTCGTCATCGGCGCTGGACTGGGGGATGGAATGCGCCGAATGCAGGGCGCCCGGGCTCAGCTTCACCGGACCGGTGACGCGGGCCTTGGGGTCCAGCGAATCGACGATGGCTTGCGAATCGGCGCCCAGCAGGCGCGCGTAGTTGCGGACCAGGCCGCGCAGGGAAACGCCCGTGGGCAGGTCCGCCCACGCTTCGTTTTCAAGGGCTTCGATCTGCTTCGTGGAAAACTTGATGCGACTGGACACTTCGTCGAGCGACCAGCCTTTGGACTGGCGCAGCGTGCGCAATGCCGAGCCCACGTTGCCCGCAGCGCTTGCGGGCGTTTCAGAAACTGCAGAAGCGAAATCCTGCGTCATGCATGCACCTGTTTAATTGGTATGGTCTGGCGCTGTGCGGCATTGCGCTCGGTAATCCGAGTGCGATCCCGCACTTCTCCGGCCAGTTGACCACAAGCTGCATCGATGTCGTCGCCCCGGGTCTTGCGCACGGTCGTGATGATGCCCGCGTCCATCAGGCGCTGCGCGAACACCTTGACGCGCGCCGAGTTGGAACGTTTCAGGCCCGACTCGGGGAAGGGGTTGAACGGAATCAGATTGAGCTTGCAGCGCAGCTGGCGTGCAATTTGGATCAGTTCCTTGGCGTGCTGGTCGGTATCGTTGATGCCGTCCAGCATGCAATATTCAAACGTGATGAAGTCGCGCGGGGCAAACGCCAGATAGCGCTCGCAGGCCGCCAGCAACTCTTTCAGCGGGTACTTCTTGTTCAGCGGCACCAGCTCGTCGCGCAGCGCATCGTTGGGCGCATGCAGCGAGACGGCCAGCGCCACCGGACAGTCCTGCGACAGGCGATCCATCATGGGGACGACGCCCGAGGTGGACACCGTGACGCGGCGGCGTGACAAGCCATAGGCATTGTCGTCCAGCATCAGGCGCAGCGCCGGCAGGACCTGGTCGTAGTTGAGCAGGGGTTCGCCCATGCCCATCATGACCACGTTGCTGATGACGCGCGTATCTTCGGTGGCCTTGGCGCTTTCCAGGCGGGCGGTGCCGATGTCGGCTTCCAGCACGCGCTTGGCCCACCACAGCTGACCGATGATTTCGCTGGTTTTCAGGTTGCGGTTGAAGCCCTGATGCCCGGTCGAGCAAAAGCGGCAGTTCACCACGCAGCCGGCTTGGCTGGAAATGCAGAGGGTGCCGCGATCGTCTTCGGGGATGAAGACGGTTTCGATGGCATTGCCCTGGCCCACATCGAACAGCCACTTGCGCGTGCCGTCGGTCGAGCGTTGCTCGATATTGACGGGCAAGGCCTCGATGCGGCAATGCGATGCGAGCTGGCCGCGGAATTCGCGGGCCAGATCGGTCATGGCGTCGAACGAATCGGCGCCACGCTGGTGCATCCAGCGTTGCAGCTGACGGGCGCGAAAAGGCTTGCCGCCCCACTGCCCGACAAGTTCGGACAGGGCGGAGCCATCCAGCCCCAGCAAATTGATTCGTTCGACGGATTCCATGACCTGGGTAACGCTAAAAAACTAAAACAGTGCTTTCGCGAAAATCAACGGCTGTGGATGTTGATTTCGGGGAAGAAGAAAGCGATTTCGACAGCAGCCGTTTCCGGAGCGTCGGAGCCGTGAACGGCGTTGGCGTCGATGCTGTCGGCGAAGTCGGCGCGGATGGTGCCGGGAGCAGCCTTCTTCGGGTCCGTGGCGCCCATCAGGTCGCGGTTCTTCAGGATGGCATCTTCACCTTCCAGCACTTGCACGAAGACCGGGCCCGAGATCATGAAATCGACCAGGTCCTTGAAGAAGGGGCGTTCCGAGTGCACGGCGTAGAAACGCTCGGCGTCGGCGCGCGACAGTTGGGCCAGGCGGGCGGCGATGACCTTCAGGCCGGCTTGCTCGAAGCGGCCGACGATCTGGCCGATGACGTTCTTGGCGACGGCGTCGGGCTTGATGATCGAGAGGGTGCGTTGGATGGACATAAGAACTCCGAAAGCTGATTTCTGACTGGTTTCTGATGAATTGCCTGGCGTGGCTCTGCACTTGTCGGTGTCACCCTTGAAGTGTCATCGCGCGTTGGCGCACAGGCGGTCCGGGGTGTTTGAACAGTTCTGTTGAACGCTCCGGGCCGTCCTGAACCACATGGCCAAGGCAGGGATTCGACACTGCCTACCGATCGGACGCGCCCTCAATTCTGCTTCGGATTTCTGAAACGTGCACTTTTCCGTGCGCATTTCCGAAGGAATCCTTAATGAATTCAGGGACTTCTAAAAGGTTTACAGTAACCCGGTATTCTAACACGCTGAGAAGACCGCATTACATCTTAAAATGAGCGGTTTGCTGCCCGTATCCCTACGCCGGGCGCCCTGTTTGCCGGAACCCTGTAATGACTCAAGCCGCTCCCCCGAACGCCGCGAATCCCGCGAGCGACACCCCGGAACTCTCCAAGAGCTTCGAACCTTCCGAACTGGAATCCCGCTGGTACGCCGAGTGGGACAAGCGCGGCTACTTCACGGCGGGCCAGCATGTAAAAACGGGGACGGAAAGCCAGCCCTATGTGATCCAGTTCCCGCCGCCCAACGTGACGGGCACGCTCCACATGGGCCACGCGTTCAACCAGACCATCATGGACGGGCTGGTGCGCTACCGCCGCATGGCGGGCGACGACACCGTATTCATCCCCGGCACCGACCACGCCGGCATCGCCACCCAGATCGTTGTTGAAAGACAGCTGGATGCCCAGAAGGTTTCCCGCCACGACCTCGGCCGCGAAAAATTCGTGGAAAAAGTCTGGGAATGGAAGGAAAAGTCGGGCAACGCCATCACCGAGCAGGTGCGCCGCCTGGGCGCCTCGGCCGACTGGCCCCGCGAATACTTCACCATGGACGACCGCATGTCGCGCGGCGTGGTGGAAACCTTCGTGCGCCTGCATAAACAGGGACTGATCTACCGCGGCAAGCGCCTGGTCAACTGGGATCCCAAGCTGCTGACCGCCGTGTCCGACCTGGAAGTCCAGTCCGAAGAGACCGATGGCCACATGTGGCACATCCTCTACCCCTTCGTCGACGGGCCGCAGACCATCGTCGACAAGGACGGCCAGACCGTCACGCTGCGCGGCATGACGATCGCCACGACCCGACCGGAAACGATGCTGGCCGACGGCGCCCTGTGCGTGCACCCCGACGATCCGCGCTACCAGCACCTGATCGGCAAGGAAGTCGAACTGCCGCTGTGCGACCGCAACATCCCGATCATCGCGGACGATTTCGTCGACCCCGAATTCGGCACGGGTTGCGTCAAGATCACCGGCGCACACGATTTCAACGACTACGCCTGCGCGATGCGCCATGATCTGCCGCTGATCGTGATCTTCACGCTGGATGCGCACATCAACGAAAACGGCCCCAAGCAGTTCCAGGGCCTGGAGCGCTACGAGGCCCGCAAGGCGGTCGTCGCCCAACTGGATGCCGAAGGCTATCTGGTCAAGATCGAACCGCACAAGATGATGCAGCCCAAGGGCGACCGCACCGGCGTCGTGCTGGAGCCCATGCTGACGGACCAGTGGTTCGTGGCCATGAGCAAGCCGGCCCCGGAAGGCACGCTGAACCCGGGCAAGAGCATCACCGAAGTGGCGCTGGACGTGGTGGCCGACGGCCGCATCAAGTTCTACCCGGACAACTGGACCACCATCTACAACCAGTGGCTGAACAACATCCAGGACTGGTGCATCTCGCGTCAGCTGTGGTGGGGCCATCAGATCCCGGCCTGGTACTCGGAAGACGGCCAGGTCTTCGTGGCGCACGACGAAGCCGGCGCCATCGAACAGGCGCGCGCCGCCGGCGTGACGGGTGACCTCAAGCGCGACCCGGACGTGCTGGACACCTGGTTCTCGTCGGGCCTCGTGCCCTTCACGACGCTGGGCTGGCCGGAAAACACGCCGGACCTGCAACGCTACCTGCCCTCCAGCGTGCTGGTCACGGGCTTTGACATCATCTTCTTCTGGGTCGCCCGCATGGTCATGCTGACCACGCACCTGACCGGCCAGATCCCGTTCAAGCACGTCTACGTGCACGGCCTGATCCGCGATGCGGATGGCCAGAAGATGAGCAAGTCCAAGGGCAACACGCTGGACCCGGTCGACCTGATCGACGGCATTGACCTGGACGGCCTGGTCGCCAAGCGCACCTACGGCCTGATGAATCCCAAGCAGGCCGGCGCCATCGAAAAGGCGACGCGCCGTCAGTATCCGGACGGCATCCCCGCCTTCGGCACCGACGCGCTGCGCTTCACGATGGCCGCCTACGCCACGCTGGGCCGCAACATCAACTTCGACCTGAAGCGCTGCGAGGGCTACCGCAACTTCTGCAACAAGCTGTGGAACGCCACGCGCTTCGTGCTGATGAATACCGAAGGCCATGACCTGACGGGCACGGATGCAGGCGAAACCTCGTTCGTCGACCGCTGGATCATCAGCCAGATGCAGACGCTGGAAGCCGATGTGGCGCGCGGCTTTGCCGACTACCGCTTCGACAACATCGCCAACGCGCTGTACCGCTTTGTCTGGGACGAGTACTGCGACTGGTACCTGGAACTGGCCAAGGTGCAGATCCAGACCGGCACGCCTGCCCAGCAGCTGGGCACGCGCCGTACGCTGATCCGCGTGCTGGAATGCGTGCTGCGCCTGGCTCACCCGATCATTCCGTTCATCACGGAAGAACTCTGGCAGAAGGTGTCGGTGGTGGCCGGCAAGCGCAAGGAAGGCGTCGCCGACAGCGTCAGCGTGCAGCCTTACCCGCAAGCCAACCCGGCCGCGGTGGATGCCGCCGCCGAGGCCGACGTGGCCGAGCTCAAGGCCCAGGTCGAAGCCGTGCGCGCCCTGCGCGGCGAAATGAACCTGTCGCCCGCCCAGAAGGTGCCGCTGTGCGCCCAGGGCGACGCGCCCACGCTCACGCGCAACGCGCCCTACCTGGCCGCGCTGGCCAAGCTGAGCCAGGTCGACGTGCTGGACACCCTGCCGGACGCCGGCGCGCCGGTCCAGGTCGTGGGCGCCAGCCGTTTGATGCTGCACGTCGAGATCGACGTGGCCGCCGAGCGCATTCGCCTGGACAAGGAAATTGCGCGCCTTGAAGGCGAAATCGCCAAGGCCAACGGCAAGCTGTCGAACGCCAGCTTCGTCGAACGCGCCCCAGCGGCGGTCGTCGAACAGGAGAAGGCGCGCATGGCGCAGTTCGGCGAAACCCTGCAGAAGGTGCGTGAACAGCGCGCCAAGCTGGGCGACTGAACGGCCGCCCTGCCCGGCTGAAACGAGAAACCCCGGACTGGTTCCGGGGTTTTTCATTTCATGCGCAACAGAGGCCGCAACAGTCAGACGCCGCCGTCCGTCATGCGATACCAGGTCACCACCGCATTGACGTAGAGCCGCCGCAGGCCGTACATCGGAAACGGCACAACCGGCGACAAGGGCAGAGGCAGCGCGCTGGCGTCGCCTGTTGCCACGTACTGGGCCATGGCGCGGCCCATGCTGGTCTGCAGCCCCACCCCGCGCCCCTGGCAACCGATATCCACCAGCAGGCCCGGTTGCGGCTCGTGCAGATGCGGGAGGTAGTCGCGGGTAACGGCGACGCGCCCACACCAGCGGTACTCGAACGGCGTACCCGCCACCTGCGGGAACAGCTTCAGCATCACGCGTTCCAAGTGCGCCCAGTCTTGCGGCCCCTTGGGTTCACGGAACGGGCCGCGCCCGCCCATCAGCAACCGGCCCTGATGGTCCAGCCGGAAATACAGCAACAGGTTGCGGGTGTCGGAGCTGACGTGCCCTTCGGGAAGGATGCCCGCGCGCACTGTCTCCGGCAACGGCGCCGTGGCCACCTGGAAGGTGTTGGCATCGATGATGGACGTCTTCAACCCGGGCAACAGGTCGCCCCCATAGGCGTTGGTGCACATCACCACCCGGTCAGCGGTGACCGTCGCGCCACCGGCTGTCGTCGCTACCCATTTGCCGCCGTTGCGGGCCAGGGCGGTGACGGGTGTATCCGTATGGATCGTGGCGCCGGCATTCAGCGCGGCGCGCGCCAGCCCTCGCGCATAGCTCAGCGGCTGCACCGCGCCGGCACGGTTATCCACCCATCCGCCCAGATAGCGGTCCGTGCCCAGCAAGCGGCCCACCTGCGCACGATCCAGGGGTTGCGCATCCACGCCATGGCGCGCCCATTGCGCCGCGCGGTCGTGCGCGATACGCAGCGCGTCGGCGTTGTGAGCACCCTGGATCCAGCCTTTGCGGACGTGCGGCACATCCATGGCGTGGCGGTCGATCAGGTTGAACACCGCGTCCGCGGTCGAGCCCGCGAACCGCAGCAGCCGTTCGCCACGCTCTTGGCCGAACATCGAGATCAAGGCATCCGGGTCGTACTTCAGTCCCGGAATCACCTGGCCGCCATTGCGGCCCGAACCACCAAACCCGATCTCGCGCGCTTCCAGCACCACGGCATTCACGCCGCGCTCGGCCAGATGCAGCGCCGTGCTCAGGCCGGCGTACCCCCCGCCGATGACCAGCACATCCGCTTGCACGGAGGCTGCAAGCGGCTGGGTCGACGGAGGCGCCGCGGCGGTCGCTGCCCATAACGAGGGGGAAAGAGGAAACGGCACTTGCTGCATGATGGTTCCTTCCTACATGGGATGCAGCACACGGCGCAGGAAATCCTGCGTGCGGGGGTGCTGCGGATGATTCAGGAGCTCTCGGGCGGCGCCCTGTTCGACCATGACGCCACCGTCAAAGAACATGACGCGGTCGGCGACCTCGCGCGCGAAGCTCATTTCATGGGTCACGACGACCATGGTCATGCCGACCTCGGCAAGCTTGCGCATCACGCCCAGCACGTCTCCCACCAGCTCGGGATCCAGTGCGGACGTCGGCTCGTCGAACAGGATAGCCTTGGGCTGCATCGCCAGCGCGCGCGCGATGGCCACGCGTTGCTGCTGCCCGCCCGACAACTGGTTCGGGTGCGCGTCCGCCTTGTCGGCCAGGCCCACGCTGGCCAGCAGCTCGCGGCCGCGCTCCAGCACCTGCGCACGAGGCTCTTTCTTCACGAAGATCGGCCCCTCGATCACGTTTTCCAGCGCGGTGCGATGCGGGAACAGGTTGAAGCGCTGGAACACCATCGCCACCTGCGTGCGGATGGACACGATGGACGGGGCGTCGGCGTCGACCAGCTCGCCATCGACCGTGATGCGCCCGGCGTTGTAGCGCTCAAGCCCGTTGATGCAGCGCAGGATGGTGGACTTGCCGGAACCGGACGGGCCGATCACGCACACGACTTCGCCCTTGGTGACTTCGGCGTCGATGCCCTTGAGCACCTCAAGCGGGCCGAAGCTCTTGCGGACTCCTTTGAGCTCGATCATTTCGTGGCGCTCCTTTTTTCCAGATGCCGGACCAGCAGGATCAGCGGCACGCACATCACCAGGTACATCAGCGCGACCAGCGAGAACACGGTGGCGTTCTTGAACGTCGAGACGGCGATCAGCTTGCCCTGCAGGGCCAGTTCGGCCACCGTGATGGTGGAGGCCTGCGACGAATCCTTCAGCATCATGATCATGATGTTGCCGTAAGGCGGCAGCACGATTTTCACGGCTTGCGGCAGCACCACGCGCCGCATCGTCATGCTCCAGCTCATGCCCATCGCCATAGCAGCTTCGATCTGGCCACGGTCGATAGCCTGGATGCCCGCGCGGAAGTTCTCGGCCTGATAGGCGGAATACGCCACGCCCAGGCCGATGATGGCGG
This sequence comes from Achromobacter sp. 18P8.1.1, assembly GCF_057799415.1. Taxonomy (NCBI): domain Bacteria; kingdom Pseudomonadati; phylum Pseudomonadota; class Betaproteobacteria; order Burkholderiales; family Alcaligenaceae; genus Achromobacter; species Achromobacter sp. 18P8.1.1. The sequence goes on from NZ_JBYOKH010000011.1 coordinate 60,877, forward strand.
CTTGCACGGCCGTCAGCGACACTCCCATGTCGGGCATCACGAAGTAGATGTAGAACAGCAGCACGATGATCGGGATGCCGCGCAGCAAGTTGATGATTCCGCCGCTGAGCTTGGACAGGAACGAATTCCCGGAGACCCGCATCAGCGCCCACACCAGGCCCAGCACGGTCGACAACGCGAGCGAGCCCAGCGTCACCAGGATCGTCAGCTTCGCCCCTTGCAGCAATATCGGCAGGTACTCCGCCGAGTCCTTGAAGAATTCCGTCATGACTTCACCCATCCCGACAAGACCGCGCGCTGGCACGCGGGGTGCGCCCGGCCTGCCAGCGCGTGGACACGCGCCGGCCAGGTCGATGCAATAACGCTTGATTGCGTGAGATCAGGCCGGCATCAGCCGCCGGACAAACCCCACTTTTTCAGGATGGCGTCGATCGCGCCGTCTGCCTTCAGCTTGACCAGCGCCTTGTTGATGCGATCAAGCAAGGCCGAGTCTTCCTTGCGCGTTGCCAGGCCCAGGCTGCCCATGATGGTCGGCTGGTAGGACGACGCCATCTTCAAGTTGGGATAGTTGCCCTGCGTCAGGATGTAGGCCGCGATGGGGAAGTCCATGAAACCGCCCTGGATGCGGCCGGCGTTGGCGTCGCGCATCATGTCGGGCGGATTGTCGTAGAGCTTCACTTCCTTGAACATGCCGCTTTTCTGGATCGGCTCGACAAACGCGGTGCCGACCTGCACGCCGACCGTCATGCCCTTCATGTCGGCGAAGGACTTGTATTCCTTGTTATCGGTCTTCAGCACCATCAACCCTTCGCCATAGCGATATACGGGGTCCGAAAAGCTGACGACCTGCTGCCGCTGCGGCGTGATGAACATGGCGGCCGACACGATGTCGATGCGCTTGGAAGTCAGCGAGCCGATCAGCGCCGAGAACGCCATGGGCTCGATCTGCACTTCGAATCCCGCTTCTTTGCCGACCGCCTTCACGATGTCGACCATCACCCCTTCGATGCTGTTGGTTTTGGTATCGAGAAAGGTGAAAGGACTGCCGGTGGGTGTGGACCCCACTTTCAACACCGTCTGGGCGTGCGCGCCCGCGGCCATGGACAATGCTGCGAATACCGAGACAACCAGAGTCTTGAATTTCATGACATATCCTCGTCGTGGCAAAGAAGGCCGGACAACGCGCGGCGTGCCCGGTGGCGCGACGATCCCCTGAGTCATCGCGCCGCTATGGAAGCTATGCGCTTAGGGCGCCTGTTGCGTGTCGTCTCCCGCGGGTTGAGTGATGTTGGAGATGGCCCAGATGACCTCGGTCGTCTGCGACCCGGGATTGCGCCAGCGGCGCGGTGTGCTGCTGGCATAGCAAAAACTGTCGCCTTCATTGAGCAGCATGACGCGGTCGCCCACCCAAAGCTCCAGCGAGCCCTTGAGCACCACGCCGATCTGCTCGCCCTGCCCCGTCACGAAAAGCTCCTGCCCGGTCGAGCCGCCGGGTTCGATGGTGGCGCGGCACAGGTCCATGCTGCGGCACGCTGGCGGCGTGTACACCTCTTTGCTGATGCCCTTTTCGCTCAGATCGATATAGCGGTGCGTACCCGCGCGGGCGACGCGGCCGCCGTCTTCGCTTTGCGTGTGCTCGGCGTTGCGCAGCAACGAATTCACGGATACGTTGAATTCGCGTGCCAGCAGGTGCAGGACCTTTACCGACGCGGAACTCAGGCCACGTTCGATCTGGCTTAACAAGCCCAGCGACATGCCGCAAGCGCGGGCGACCTCAGCCAGGGAACGCCCTTGCTGCTTGCGTAGTTGACGCAATTGCTGGCCCAGCCACAGATCGACGGCGGATTCCGGCCTGCCCGCCAGCGCGCTTGCCTGTGGCGGCAAGGCGGTGCGGCGTTCAGAGGCGGCGCGGCCGGTAGAGGATCGGGTCATATGAAAATTTCATTTGCATGTAATTTTCAATACTAAGGAGCAGCCGGAACGGCCACAACCTAGGAACATCCCTAGCGGTTGCGGACCGGATCAGGCAGGGAAACCGCTTAGGACGCGTCGGACGTCTTGGGCGGCTGGGCGGGCTTGGCCGACGGTTTGCGCCGGCGTTTGGGCGCGTCGGTAGCGGGGTCGTACGTGCCGGCCAATTCGGCCAGGTAGCGCTCGTCCGCCTTGTTCAGCCAGCCTTTGGCGCGGGCGGATTCGATCAGCTCGGGACGCCGGGCGGCCGTCAGCGCAAGCGAGCGTTCGCGTCGCCAGCGGGCGATGTTGGCGTGGTGGCCGCTTAGCAGCGGCGCGGGCACGGATTCGCCCTCATAGACTTCGGGGCGCGTGTAATGGGGGCTGTCCAGCAAGCCGGACAAGGTGTCGTTGAACGAGTCCTGCAAGGCAGAATCGCCATCGTTCAACACGCCGGGCACGAGGCGCACAGCGGCGTCGATCACCGCCAGGGCGGCGATCTCTCCGCCGGACAACACAAAGTCGCCCAGCGAGATTTCATGCGTGACGCAGCGTTCAATGAAGCGCTGGTCCACGCCTTCGTAGCGGCCGCAAATCAGGATGATCCCGTCGCTTGCGGCCAAAGTTTCGGCACCCGCTTGATCGTAGCGCTGGCCAACAGGCGCCAGCAGCGCCACGGGGGCGCGGCCCAGGCCTTGCGCAGCACGCGCTTCCTGGGCGGCATTGACAGCGGCTTCCAAAGGGGCCGCCATCATGACCATTCCGGGGCCGCCGCCATAAGGGCGGTCGTCCACGGTGCGATGGACGTCCTGCGTGAAATCGCGGGGATTCCAGGCGTGCAAGGACCACCGGCCCTGGGCATGCGCCCGGCCGGTGACACCCAGATCGCGCACCACCCCGAACATTTCGGGAAAGAGCGTAATGACGTCAAATCGCATCAAAGATCCGCCGGCCAGTCGCTGTCTATGCGGCGAGCAGCCAAATCGACGGCGTGTATGTGCGCGCGTACGAACGGAACAAGCATTTCGGCGGGTCGGCCTTTGGCGTTCAGGATAGGTTCGGGCCCTTCGGCCCCCACCTTCTGGCACAAGACCTTCAAAACGGCGTGAGCGCCGTTATCAAGGACTTCGTCCACCACGCCAATCAGCGCGGGTTCACCGGCGGCGCTGGTATACAGCGAACAACCGATGAGGTCGACCCAGTAGTATTCGTCTTCCTTGGGCGCGGGAAAAGAACCGCGCGGCGCTTGCACGGAGTATCCGCGCAAGGCTTCCGCCTGATCGCGATCCGCAATGCCTGCCAGCTGGGCCACCACGGTGGCGCCCTGCGAACGGACTTGCAGAACCTTGATTGCGACAGGCGCAGACGCGACAGCGCCCCGCGCCAATTCAGGCACAGGGCGAGTCAACCACCATTGAGACGCTGAGAGCAGCACTTCGGCATTGGCCGAATGTGGCTGCACCTTAACCCAGCCTTTCACACCGTAGGCTGCACTGATGCGGCCCAGCTCGATCAAATCCGTAGGCGCCGCGTTAGAGGTTGCGGCATCAGACATGTATCGCGCTCTTCGTAATGATGAAACAGCTAAGAATGGTAGCTTTACAGCTGAACTAACGGCTTGGCTGTACGACGCAGGCAATTAAGCTGCGGCGGAAACCTTGGCCGAGTAGTCCTTGACCAGACGCTCGACAGCGGGCGACAGTTGCGCGCCAGTGCCGGTCCAGTACTGCACGCGATCCAGCGCAATGCGCAGGTTTTCCGTGCCTTCGCTAGCGACGGGGTTGTAGAAACCCACGCGCTCGATGAAGCGGCCGTCGCGACGGTTACGCGAATCGGTGGCCACCAGGTTGTAAAACGGACGCTTCTTGGACCCACCGCGGGCCAGGCGAATCACCACCATAGGTAATCCCTTGAATTAGTTGTGAAAAACGGGAAATTCTAGCACTTAAACAAGCCGGCTGGCAAATGCAGGTGCTGAATCAGTCGTGGCGGCGCAATTTGTATCCTAAAACACCACATCCGGGTATTCTACAAATACGGGCCGGAGCCCGCCGCAGGTGAAAGTGTAGCCCCCAGCCGCGCTTCGCGTCTGCCTTTGTGCGGTTGAACCTGAGTGCGTGTGAAGAATAACCCGATTGGAGAGATCGGTTTTATGTCGACCTGCGCAAGACCTGACGCTTTGCTCCCCCCGGCTACGCCGCTACGGCGCCGCCCTTCTGCTGCTTCCAAGCCCTCGCACTGAGGGCGGACCATCCCCCCTTTTTCCTGCCCCGGTTTTCCCCGCGTTTTTTCCGTGTTTTTTCCCAACACTTCCTCTATTGGAGAGGTGCCACACCATGAAGAACCAGAAATCCGTCTTCGCCCCCGTCGCGCGCCTTGCTCTGACCGGCCTGCTGCTGGGCACGCTGGCAATGCCGCTTGCGGCCTCCGCCCGTGTCGTAGGCGCGGCATTGACCACCGCTTCGGGCAAGGTCACGGCCGTCGACCCCGCGACCCGCACCATCACGCTGCAAGGCGCCAACGGCAACACCGTTGACGTGCTGGCGGGCCCGGAAGTCCGTAACTTCCAACAGATCAAGCCAGGCGACACGCTGACACTGGACTATTACGAGTCCGTCGCGGTCGATGTGCGCCCGGCCGGTTCGGGCGCCCCGGAAGTGGTGACCGAGACCGCCGCCAACCGCAGCGCCAAGGGCGCCAAGCCGGGTGGTGCAGTGGGCCGCCAGACGACGATCACCGCCGAGATCTGGCACATCAACAAAAGCGCCAACCTGGTCACGCTGAAAGGCCCGCAAGGCGGCATGCGCACGATCCAGGTGAAGGACCCCGCCCTGCAGGCGCGTCTACAGCAGCTCAAGGAAGGCGATCTGGTGGACTTCACCATCACTCAGGCTGTCGCGGCAGCCATCCACAAGTAAGCACGCCAGCGTCGACGAAAAAAGGCCCGCATGAAGCGGGCCTTTTTGTTGGTGCGGGGTGCGCCGCCATGCCGCGGCCCGCCTGGAGGATCATCGCCGGCGCAGGTAATGCACGCCGCGGCCGTCATCCTCTTGCTGCAAGACCAGCGTGTTGCCGGTTTGCCGAGCAAAAGCCTGGAAGTCGCGGATAGCGTTGCGGTCCGTCGTAATGACGCGCAAGACCTCGCCGCTGGCCATCTGTGCCAATGCCTTCTTGGCGCGCAGAATGGGCAACGGGCAAGTCAGGCCGCTGGCATCCACTTCCTGTTCGAAAGCAGGCGCTTGCGCGCCCGCATCGAGGCCGGTATCCGCGCCGCCCATCAGAGACGCTCGCCCACCCACTTCTGCACACCGGCGATCGCCGCAGGCAAGGCAGCGAGGTCGGTGCCGCCGCCCATGGCCATGTCGGGGCGGCCGCCGCCCTTGCCGCCCACCTGGCTGGCCACGAAGCCCACCAGGTCGCCGGCCTTGATGCGGTCGGTCAGGTCAGCCGTGACACCACCCACCACGCTGATCTTGCCATCGGCCGAGCCGGTGGCAAGCAGCACAACGGCCGGCTTGAGGCGGTCTTTCAGGTTGTCGACCATGCCGCGCAAGGCCTTCGGATCCACGTCGCCGATGCTGGCGGCCAGGACCTTGATGCCCTTGACGTCCACCGCGGCGGTGGTGGCGAGGTCGTTGCCCGCGCTGGCGGCCAGCTTGTTGCGCGATTGTTCCAGGTCTTTTTCCAGTGCCTTGACCTGATCCTGCACCTGCGCGATGCGGGCCGGCACATCGGCCGGCGTGCTGCGCAGCATGCTCGCGATCTGGGTCAGCAAGGCGTTCTGGTTCTGCACCCAAGCCAGCGCGTTGTCGCCGGTGATGGCCTCGATACGGCGCACACCCGCGGCCACGCCGCCTTCGGAAACGATCTTGAACAGGCCGATATCGCCCGTGCGGCTGACGTGCGTACCGCCGCAGAGTTCGCGCGAGAAACCGATATCCAGCACCCGCACGGTATCGCCATACTTTTCGCCGAACAGCGCCATGGCGCCGCCCTTGACCGCATCGTCGTAGGCCATGACCTGGGCCACCGTGGGCTGGTTGGCCAGCACTTCGGCGTTGACGATGGCCTCGACGCGCGCGATCTGTTCGGCGGTCATCGGCGCGTCTTGCGCGAAGTCGAAACGGGTCTTGTCGGCGTCCACCAGCGAGCCGCGCTGCTGCACGTGCGCGCCCAGCACCTGGCGCAAGGCCTTGTGCATCAGGTGGGTGGCCGAGTGGTTGCGGACCGTGCGGGCGCGGCGGACCGCGTCAACACGCGCCAGCAGGGTGTCGCCCACGGACAGCGAACCGGATTCCAGTACGCCATGGTGGCCGAAAACGCCTGCCTGGATCTTCAGGGTGTCGGCGACGGCGAAGCGCACGCCGTCCGCTTCCAGCAAGCCCGTGTCGCCGACTTGGCCGCCCGACTCCGCATAGAACGGGGTGGCGTCCAGCACGACCACGGCGCTTTGGCCGGCCTTCACTTCCTGCACCTGGGTGCCGTCCACGTACAAGGCGGTGACCTTGACGTTGTCCAGCTCCAGCTTTTCATAGCCTTCGAAGCGCGTGTCGGCGCCTTCGTAGCTGAGGCCTTCGGCCATCTTGAACTTGCCGGCGGCGCGAGCCTGGTCGCGCTGGCGTTCCATGGCGACCTCGAAGCCGGCCATGTCGATCTCGACTTCGCGTTCGCGGCAAATGTCGGCGGTCAGGTCAACCGGGAAACCGTAGGTGTCGTACAGCGTGAACAGCGTGTTGCCGTCCAGCACGCCGCCCTTGGCCACATTGGCCAGGGCCGTATCCAGGATGCGCATGCCGTGTTCCAGCGTTTCGCCGAAACGCTCTTCTTCTTGCTTGAGCACCTGGGCCACGCGGTCGGCCATGGCGGCCAGTTCCGGATAGGCCTCGCCCATTTCGGCGACGAGATCCGGCACCAGACGGTGGAAGAACGGCTTGGTCTGACCCAGTTTGTAGCCGTGACGCAGCGCGCGGCGCACGATGCGGCGCAGCACGTAGCCGCGGCCTTCGTTGCTGGGGATCACGCCGTCCACGATCAAGAACGAGCAGGCGCGGATGTGGTCCGCGATGACCTTGAGCGAATTGTTTTCCAGGTCTTTGATGCCGGTTTCGCGAGCGGCAGCGTGGATCAGTTTCTGGAAAAGGTCGATTTCGTAGTTGGAATGCACGCCCTGCAGGACAGCGGCGATACGCTCCAGGCCCATGCCGGTATCGACACAGGGGCGCGGCAGGCGCGGCATGTTGCCGGCGGCGTCGCGCTCGAACTGCATGAACACCAGGTTCCAGATCTCGATGTAGCGATCGCCGTCTTCCTCGGGCGATCCCGGGGGGCCGCCCCAGATTTCCGGGCCGTGGTCGAAGAAGATTTCCGAGCACGGGCCGCACGGGCCGGTGTCGGCCATCTGCCAGAAGTTGTCGGAGGCGTAGCGCGCGCCCTTGTTGTCGCCGATGCGGATGATGCGCTCGGTCGGCACGCCGACTTCCTTGGCCCAGATGTCATAGGCCTCGTCATCTTCCTGGTACACGGTGACCCAGAGCTTTTCGGCCGGCAGCTTGTAGACCTGCGTCAGCAGTTCCCAGGCGTACTGGATGGCATCACGCTTGAAGTAGTCGCCGAAGCTGAAGTTGCCCAGCATTTCGAAGAACGTATGGTGGCGGGCGGTGTAGCCCACGTTCTCCAGGTCGTTGTGCTTGCCGCCGGCGCGCACGCTGCGCTGCGACGACGTGGCGCGCGTGTACGACCGCGATTCCTTGCCGGTGAAGACGTCCTTGAACTGGACCATGCCCGAATTGGTGAAGAGCAGGGTCGGGTCGTTGCCGGGGACGAGCGACGAGGAAGGAACAATGGTGTGTCCCTTCGACTGGAAGAATTGCAGGAACTGGCGGCGAATCTCAGAGGATTTCATCGTGGATGACGCAGGATTTAGGCGAATCTTTGATTATAGAGGGTTGGCGGAAAAGCGCGGAACGAAGGGGCGGCAAGGCTAACGGACGCAGACATAGCCGGTTGTCCAGCCCTCGGTTTCGGTCCATTTCCCGCCCGCCGACACGATAACGGGCTGGTAGGCCGCGGGACACGAACAATCTCCCGTGCGAGGATTCGCCGTCGACTGGCCGGAATAATGCCGGCATCCGAACCGGTTGTTGGTGCTGAATGCGCCGCCGAACCCGCCGCTGGCGGGTTGCCAGACGCCGGATTGGCACGCCAGCAGCTCGCCAGCATCCGTGCTGGCCATGGTGCCGTTGACCAGACCGCATGCATGCCCCGGAAGGCCGCGCGCCCCCACGCTGAGGTAGGCACCCGCGGCAACGGAGGCCGCAACGCTCAACGACCCGGCGAGCGTGGGATCGCGCGCATCACCAATGCGAACAAAGGGTTCCAGGTCGGGGAAAGCCGGTGCGGGATCCGACCCTAGTTCGGACCCCGCCCCCGCCCAAAGCGCCAGCGTGCCGGGCGCATAGGCGGGCGCACCCGGCATGAGCGGGTTGCTGAAGCTGAATGCGGCGCCCCGAGCCTGCGTCGGCGTTTCGGGCCAGACGGCGCCGCCATAGCCGCCTGCGGCTTCGATGACGGACGCCAGGCTGATGAGGTCAGGCGACCGCGTCCCCGGCTTCAAGACCGGCGTGGCGCTATAGACCAAGGCATCGACCCGGCATCGCTCGCCCGGGCAGCCCCCTCCTCTTAGCACCCGGACCTGCGCGCCGAAGCCCAGGGCCGAGTTTTCGGGGAAGTCGGCCGGCAGGTGCGCCAGGGCGCGCAATTCCGCCACGGTGGGCGATAGCGGATCCGCGAACAGCGCTGCGCCCGTGTGGTCGAGCGGCACAGCCCCTTTGGCCAGCGCGTCAAAATGACGCGCAAGCATGCCTGCGGCCGCCTGCCGGACCTGCGCCATCCACACGCCCGCCGAGCGCGCCGCGGCATCCTCGATACGTTGGACAAGCTGATTGGAAGCCCAAAGGGCGATCAGGGAGGTCAAGGCCAATGCCAGCGCCAGACCCGCCAATGAAAAGCCGCCCTGGCGCCGGCGGCGGGGCGCGGCGCAATGGAACAGGGAGACGCCCGTCATCTGGCGGTGAACACGAAAGTGTTGACCTCGCCCTGGCTGCATAGGGCCTGGGCTTGCGCGGCACGGTATGGCACGGCGGGCGTCGCAAGCGTGTCTTTCACGATTTTGGCGCCGGAACTGCCTCCGATCGAAATGGTTTCCGAGACCCGCTGCATGACGGAAGCCAGCGCCGGGCAGGCAGCATGGCTGACGTTGGTCAGCGTGAGCGTGAACGCCGAGCCCAACCCTGCGCCGCCCAGGGTCGCGGCAGCGACCTCGACGACGCCGCTGCGGCCCGATCCGCTACCACCCAAGCCATGCATGATGCGCGCGGACGCCCCCGCGCCTTGCACGGCCAGCACGCTGGAGTCGCGCATGGCGTTGGCCAAGGCGCCGGTATCCAGCCCGGTATAGGGCGTGGCACCCCCGCCCTGGGAATTGATTTTCATGCTGGCGACAAAGCGCTGAAGCTCTTCGCCGACCTTGGGCACCTTGTTTTCGATGACATAAGCCCCGATCGCAGGGATGCCGACGATCGCGATCAACAACACGATCGCGGTCACGATGGACACCTCCATCAAGGAAAATCCCCGCTGGCGCGCCGCGCCGGAATGGACTTGATTCACCTGTTGCATCATTACCTCCGTTAAGTGAAACAGGACAGGGGTGAACAGGACACCGCTATTGGCTTGCATAGAAGTTGGTGAGGGCCCGGCGCAGTTCATCCATGACGGCGTAGTGCCAGAGCGTGACGCCAAGCACGGTCGCCAACGAGGCGATCAGCAGCACCCATCGCAACGCGGCGGCCTGCCGCCGGACTCTGACCAGCAACTGCGATTCGACGCGATGCCGGACCCTCGCCAGTCCGGTCTCCAGCCCCAGTGCATCGATCATGTCGGCCAGGTACCACCACGTTTGCTCGTCCAGCAGCCCAGTGCTGAATATCTCGGGACCGCTGGCGCCGCCGTCCAGACGGCTCAGCATCGATTGAAGATGCGCATGCATCCACGGCCGCGCGCCCCGCGCCTGGACCGCCAACGCATGGCGCAAGCGGGTATCAGCCGCGCCGTGCTGCCGGACCAGCACCGAAAGCAGGCAAAGAAAGCGGATCGCCTGGAAATCGCGGTAGAGCCGCCACAGCAGCCAGCGGTCGAGTCCCGCGCGGAATGTGCCTGCGACGTTCGGAAGCGACCATAAGCTCAGCAAGACCATGCCCAAGCCCAGCACCAGCCACAGCAGCAACCACTGCCGCAACCCCTGGGCCAAGGCAAACAGCCCGCGCGTCAGACGCCCGTAGTCCTCTGCCGGCACCATCTGAAAAACCTGCTGCAAACGCGGCACGCTGAAGAACGGGATGGCGCACAACAGGGCAAGCGCCACAGCTGCTGCTGCCACGCCGGCTGCCCCCGCCGACAGCACGGCAACCCAGGCTTCCCCGCCCAGCCGGACTGCGCGGGCCAAGTCGCGCAGCGCCTCGGCCAGATCACCGCCCTCTTCCTGGACACAGCTCAGCAGAAGACATTCTTCGGCAGGCAGCGTGCCGGACCACGCCATACCAAGGTCGCCCCCCGCCTCCAGATAGGCGCCAGCCCAGTGGTACGACAGGCGCCCCCGCACGGTGCGCCGCCCGTAGCGGCGCGCATCGTCATCGAAAATGTCGCGCAAGCTCTTGCGCCCTTGTGTTCCTTCAACAAGGTCCGCCAGATACTCGTAATAGTCCGCGCGCTGGGTGCGGAAGCGCAGCGCATCCAGGGCAAGCAAATGGGGGGTCATGCCGGCACCCCTCGTCCGGCGCGCGCCCCCACAGGCCTCACGCGCACGGTGTGCGGCGACACGGCGAGATCGAAACGGCGCAGCAGCACCCGAGGGTCGACTTCTCCGGCGTTCACTTTATGCAATGCGCAGTGCAGGGCTCGCAAGCCCTGCCCGTCCGCCTCGCGCCAACCGCCGGCCGCTTCCGGTCTTTCTTCCCACTGGGCAAGACCCAGGTTGTCGCGCTTGCGTACGCGCTCCAGGAAGCCGTCCACACGCTCGGGTTCGATCAATTCGGCCGCGACGCTGCGCCCTGCCGTGCCGTTGAGCTCAGGCAATTGGGGCCGGCGGCAAGCGGCGCACCCCGCCGTATTCCTGACCTTGAGCGCGTCGGCTTCCAGCAGGTACGCCCGCTGCAGCCAACCGGCCCAGGCCCGCCAATCCCGCAAGCCATCGGATGCTTGCGTATGCCCACGCCACAAGCTGTCCACCGGTAATGCGCAGGCTGCGCATAGGCGGGGCAAGAGTGTTTGATAGACCAGCAGCTTCAGAATGCCCGGCGTAGCAAGAAAGTCACGCGACACGCCGATTGCATCCGAGGCAAGGCGCTCCGGAATCAAGGCTGCCGCGCCCGCGTGCGTGGTGGCATACAGGCTGACGCCCGAGCCGGCCAGATCCATGAAGGCGCGGCCGGTATCGACGTCGCGGATTTCACCGATCAGCAGATCGTTCATGGCCGAGCGCTTGATGGTCTTGAGCTTGGCGTCGAACGCGGGCCACGCGGATTCGGCCAACGCGCTGCCCAGCGTGTTCTGCAAGGCATTGGCAATGACGTATTCGACCGGATCTTCCAGCGTGATGACTTTGCGGGTGGCGGCGATGCCGCGCATCAGCGTCGCAATGGTGGTGGACTTGCCCGACCCCACGACGCCCGCCAGCACGATGGCACCCCCTTCGCGTTCGCGCGCGCGCAGCAAGGTCTCGATCTGCGCAGGCAGGTAGCCGAGCGCATGCAGGTCGCCATCGGCGGCGGCGTCCAGGCGCAAGATGCGCAGGCAGACCGACGGCCCCGCATCGGTGGCCAGAGACGCCCAACGAAGCACGAGCGGGACGGTGTCCACATCAAGCGCGATGCGCCCCTGCTGCTCGAGCGCTGGATCGAACACGGCGCCATTGCCGCCGCGCACATCCATCCATGCCACCGCCAACACCTCGAGCAGCGTCGTATTGGACAAGCCGGAGAACCGCTCGGTGGTGACGTATTCGCCGTTGATGGTGTAGCGGATGTCGCAAGTCTCGCGGCGGCGGTTCACATTGATGTGCACGTCGCTCGCGCCTTGGGCGACGCCCCACCGCAGGATGTCCAGAAAGAGCGCCGCCAGCGCAGAGGTGCGCTCGGCTTGCCGCCCCGTGCCCTGGGACGCAAGGCCCGCCGCCGTCAATTGCCCGCGGGCGACCATCAGCAGCAAGGGCGCCGGCAGCGCGTATCGGGACGGTTGCGCCAACCGGTATCCTCCCGAACGCACCAGGCGCTCGACCTCGTCGATGGGATCGCCCTGCAGGTATTCCTTGACAGCGAAGATGGTCACATCGCCGCTTTCCAGCAGCACGGGGCATAACCGGCCGGCCAATGCGGCCAGGTCGAATTCCCGGGCCAAGGCACGGACAAAGGCAGGCGCCAGGCGGGAAATGTCGTCGGCGGTACGGAGTTCGCGGGGCAGCAGGGTCTGCGTCGACGTTACCAGGCCGTTCATGGCTCTGCCCTTCCCCCCGCCAGGCAGGCGGTATGGTCTGCGGCGTCCCGGCGCAAGCGCACGCAAGCGCCTTCGATGGCAAGCAGTTGGTAGGCGCCTGCCGAGACGTTCCCCGCCACGGGTGCCGCACGGCCCGCCTGGTAGCGCAGCAACGCGCCGTTGACGACGATGTCGGCGCTAAGCCGCCTGGCCAGCCCGAATATCGCAGCCACGCGGATATCATCCCGCGGCCGGACCCTGGGCTCGCCGGCCACGACCGGCGTCGCACCAGCGGGGCAAATGCCCGGTATCCGGCAATCGGCCAACGCGGCGGCGGCATCGGCGAGCAACAGCGTGCGTACGGTTTCCACTTCTGGCCATTCTTGCGCGGCGTCGGATTGTGGCGGCAATGCCTGGGCCGCCGCGGCCGACAGGGGGACGAAACCCACGGCCAGGACCCATGCGACACCACCCGCGAAGGCCACGCGGCCGGATGCAAAATCATTCCTGCTCATACAGTTCTCCGTGCAATTCGGCGACCAGCGTGCTGGCAACCAGGCTGGGCTGGCGTTGCGGCTGCACATCCAGCGTCAGGCGCGACCACCGCACTGCGGGAAGCGGCCCGGGTAACAACGCGAATGAACGCAATGGCCCGGCCATACGCAAGGCGCGGCGTCGGATGGCCGGCGGGTCCGGCGCCGTGAACGCAGGCGATTCCGTCGTGAGCGACGGCGGTAGCGGCAATGCGACCGCCGGATCCAATGCGACGGAGGAGAACGCCGGCTGCAAGCGCTGAAGCGCCGCGACCAATTCGGTATCCACGCGCAACGCGCTGGGCAGCGCCAAACGCGCCAACGGCACGGCATCCGACGCCACCCACCAGGACAGCGTGGCGTCGTCCAGCGGTTTGAAGGACACGTGCCAGCCGGGAGGCAACCGGGCGTGCAGCAACTGGTTCGTGGCGAACGGATGCGCCCGCGTGTAGCGCGCGGAACAGTTCCAGGCCCTTGGCCCGGCATCGCATTGCGCGTGGCGCAGCGCCCACCCCTGCACCTGGATGGGCAGCTTCCCTACGGCACCCAGCAAACGCAAGAGATCCGCAGGAGCATGCGTAGGCGTCGCTTCCAGCATTGCCAGATAGGGATCCACCGGTTCTGCCGTCGCTTGATCAAGCACTTCGGGGTTCCGGGAGAAGATCCACGTCGACAGGCCATTCCAGAGCGGCGGCATGGCCGCGGACAACACCACGCATATCAGAAACAGACGTAAGGCAAGCGGCATCGCGGCCCACCGGGACGGCAGCGCCACCAGTCGCGCGCCGGGCTCCACGGCCTGCTGCAATGTGGCCCACACCGCGTCGGCATCGTGCTCTGGCAAGGCGGGACGTTGCTCCCGCAAGCGCGCATGCGCATGCAAGGCATCGCGGTGCGATGCAAACACCTTGTCCGCCTGCGACAGCATGCTGCCATCTTGCGCCGCAGCCAACCAATAGCGCCCTTCCGGAAGCGGGACCAGGCACATGCCGCCTTCGGGATACCGCAATGCGTAGAGTTGCGCGGCGGCCTGGATATGCGGTGTGTGTCGGCGCCGAGGTGCCGTTGCCGGCGAACCCCGGCGCCAGGACGAACGCGCCCGACCATACCCGGCTACCGTCGCGGGCGAACCGCCAACGACAAGGTGGGTCGCCCGCAGCCGCCGACCGCGGGCGCGCGCCAATCCGGCAACATCGGAGCCGATCAGCACCTGCCAGCTCAGGCCGAATGCCAGCTTGCGGTCAGCGCCTGCGCAATCAACCAGAATGAAATGGGGGGCTCGATTCATGGCGCGCCCTCAATAGCCTTCTTCGACCTGCGCCGTCACCAGCACCAGGGTGGTCTCGCGTTCCTGGGCGGCGCTGTCCTGGCCGCCAGTGATCAGCGGCAGGCCCGGCGCCACGCGTTGACGATCATGCTGGTCCTGGCTGCGGTCGAAACCGGACAGGATGACGGGCAGACCTGGCCGCAACTCGATCTGCTGAACGGTGCCATTGCCATCGATCGTGATCTGCTGGACCTGGACCTGATTGCCGCGCTCTCCGAAGGTAATGGTCTTCAGCGGTTGCGCCACGGCGTTGTCATAGGCGACGGACAAGAGGATCTGCCCGTCTTCCTGGATGTCAGGCAACAGCGTCAGGAACGAGCCGACGGTTTCCTCCTTCTGCGTGATCGACACCGCGGGCAGCGAACCATTGGCACCGCCAGCCGTCGTGCCCGGGACGGCGGTGCTCTGCACCCGATCGATATAAGAAAACGTGGTTCGGATCGCATGCGTGACCGGCCGGCGGTTCAAGGTCAGGACGGGAACCTTGCGGTGGCGCACGATCGCGCCCATCGTGCTGAGCGCGGAGACGACCGCGCGCGATCCGTCGAACGGCCCCCGATCGACATCGGCCTCGAGCATGCCCGCGCCTAGCGGGGCAGCCCCGGGCAAGGCTAGGCGCGCCGATGCGCCCGCCGCGGCGTAGAGCGCATTCCAGTCCACGCCGCCCGACGCCGATTGTTTGAGGATGACGGTGATTTCCTCGAAGACGAGCCGCACGCGGCGCGTCATCGCCTTGTTCTCGCGCTCCAGATAGTGCGCGACGCGTTCCAGGGCCTCGGGCGTGTCCGTGACCACCAGTGACGACGCGCCGTCCACGGCATCCGCGACGAGGCCCGAGCGTGTCAGGAAGGGGACGATGCTGGCGCGCAGAACCGCTAACGCGTTGTGCTCCTTCGCCGACAAGGTGGTGTTGGAGGTGCTTTCGAAGCCCTCGCCGTCTTCGCTACCCGAGCGGCCCAAGCGCACATCGACGGCACTGGCCAACGACAGCGCCCGCACATCAAACACGCGGGTTTCGGTGCGGTAGAACTCCAGCGCATCTCGCACATAGCGCCAGTGCACCGAGAACCGGGCAGCCAACGCATCCAAAAGATCGGCCAGCGGCAAGGGCCCTTCCCGGACTTCAAGCCGTACCGGGGACGGCGCTGCCAGCCCCGTATCCACGGCAAGGCGTGGTAGGAACTGCTCAAGCGGGAGCAAGGCGTCGGGCCGCACCCGCACCGGGATGCCGGTGGCGGCACCCAGGCGTTGAGCCAGGGAGGAAAGATCCGCCTCGTCGGCCAGCATCAGTGTCGTGGGCACGTTTTCCCGCAACGCAGGCGGCAAAGACACGGCGCGCGCCAGCGGTTGCGGCTTGCCCGCGATCCAGGGCGCAGCGACTTCCTGCGCGGCGATGCGCGCCTGGCGGTCCGTCAAGCGGTCCGCGAATGCCTGGTGGCGGCCAGCCAGCACCGCATGCCGCTGGTTCGCGGCCCGGGTCAGATCCGCCGCCTGGTCCGATGCCGCACAACCGCTCAACACCCCGCTCAACGCCCCGCCCAGCATCCCGCACGCCGCCACGCACATCACGCGTTTGATCGTCATGCTCCGCCCCCTTGCAGTGATGCCGTGCGAGAGCAGGACTGGGCGAGCGGCACCACGCGCAGCACCTGGTTGCCGTAGAAGCAAGGTTGCAAGGGCTTCTCGGCCAGTTCGGTTGCACCGAGCAATTCGCGGACGGCGGACTTGAAGTCGCCCGAGAAATCCGCCGATGCGGACAACGGAATGTCGACGTCCACCGCCCAATGCTGCGGCTGGAACGTCCACCCCGAACCCTCCGCCCAACGCGCCAGCACAGCGCGAAGCGTGGCGTCCGGCGGGGCCGCCCGGAATTGCGGAACCAACACGGCAGGCGGCGGGGAAATCACAGGTTCCGGCGCAGCGACCGCCGCCGGGCCATTGACGGCCAGCGGCCCCTCAGCGGCCAACGCACCGACGCCGGGCATCGCCACCGGCTCGGATTGCGCGGGCACTGCTGCCATGTTCGCCAAGTCGTCCTCACGCTCTGCCCTTGCCGCCAAGCGGCCCCCGCGAAAGCGCAGCACGGCCCATTCGCCTTTCACGACCACATAAGGATGGCGGCGCATATAGGGCAAGGCATGTTCGCCGTCGCCCCGCACGCCGAAAACGGCGGGCAAGGCCTGGCCCGGCGCAAACTGCAGCCAGACTTCCCGGCCGTTATCGAACACCTGCACGGGCGCAACCGTGGGATCGCCCGACAGGCGCCAGTCAAATCGGAAGCCACCTGCGGCGGGCTCAGCCGCCTGCCACGACGCGCCAGGGCCGCCATTGGCTGGCCAGCTTGTGCAAGCGCCCAGGCCGGACAGGCTTGCCACCAGGAAGAAGATTCGAACCATGCCTCACCGCAAGCAAAGGGCGCACCCGAAGCGGTACGCGTGAACGGCATGGTGGACGACGGGCGGGCGCCCCGCCAGACTGGCATGTACGCATGGATGCTTTGATCCACCTTGCGCCAACCCGATCTGCGGACGAAAAAAAACCCGGTCGTGGGACCGGGTTCTTGCGGGCGAAACCGGCAGGCGTCAGCGCTGCCGGTTCAAGCCAGGAGGATCAACGTTGCGTGGCGATGCTGCGCGCTTGCGTCGCCGCATTGTTCAGGGCCGACACGGGCGGCACCTTGCCTTCAAAGGCATCGTTCAGTTGCTGGTTCAGCACGGGCTCGATGCGGTTGTAGTTCGCCATCCGGAAGCCACGGCTGTTGCTGGCCGGACGCGAGCTCATCGAAGCGATCACGGCTTGCGCGCCCGGGATGCTCTTGTAGAACGACACGTCGGACGCGCGGAATGCGGCTTCCGTCAGGGGCAGGAACCCCGTGCGCTGATGCCATTCCGCGGCGATCACCGGCTTGGAAAGCCAGGCCAGGAATTGCGCGGTGGCCTTTTCTTCGGCCTGCGGACGACCTTCAAGCGCCCACAGGGCAGAGCCGCTGACAAACGGCTGGCCGGCGGTCTTCGTGGCCTGATCGTAGTAAGGCACCGGCGCCACGCCGAACGACAGCGACTTGGTGGTCAGGAAGGTGCCGAAGGCGCCCGAATTGGCCGTCAGCACGGCGCATTCGCCCTTGGCGAACAGCTTGTCGGCCGAGGCGTCGCCCGTGTGCGCCATGAACAGCAGCGAACGCTTCCAGCTGACCATCAGCGAAATGTGGCGCATGTAGAGCGTGTCGAACTGCATGGCAGGCGCCGCGCTCTTCTTAGTGACCGCGTCCAACCCGTTGTTGTTGCTGGTGAATTGCTGGCCGTTGATGGGCGCCAGGTTCTCCAGGTGCACCGTGACCTGATCGCTGGAGGCGTAGGGGCAATCGATATCCGCCACGTCGCGCAGCTTCAGCAGTTCGGCTTGCAGACCGTTCCAGGTGCGGGCCGGATTGTTGGGATCGAGGCCCGCCTTCTTGTAGGCGGCGGTGTTGTAGAACATCACCGGCACCTCGGCCATCCAGGGGAAGGCCAGCAGACGGCCCTTGCCGTCGCGCGTGAAGCTGCTGGTGGCCGGCACGAACCAGTTCAGGTCCTTGATCGGGTACTTGGCCAGCAGTTCGTACATCGGCAGGATGGCCTTGTGCTGGGCCACGACTTCCGGCGAGTGGTTATCGGTCAGCTGCACCAAATTGGGAGCGTTCTTGGCCTTGACGGCCGTAGCGGCCTCTTGCTCAAGCGCGTCCTGCGAGTTGAACCCGCGCAGCTTGACGCTGACCTGGTCCTGCTCTTTGTTGTATTGCTTGGCCAGCTTTTCGAACTCGGCCTTATTCGCGTCGGACAGCGTGTGCCAGACTTGGATTTCCACGGGAGCGGCGTTCGCCACGCCTGCCATTGCCATGGCGGCGCCAAACACCCATGCACGCCGGCTGGCGAACATCGCGCGGGCAACGCCCGCCAATTGCAGATTCTTCATAGGTTCACAGACCAAGAAAAGGGAATTCCGGTTCTGGCCGCCGTCCGCTAAGCAGATCGGCCAATGCCCGGCCCGAGCCAACACCCATCGTCCAGCCAAGCGTACCGTGTCCCGTATTGATATACAAATTGGGGATACGGCTACGGCCGATGATGGGCACATTCGAGGGAGTGGACGGGCGCAAGCCCGACCAATAGCTGACGCGCCCGAAATCGAGCGCGTCGGGAAAGAGTTCTTGCGCCAGGCGGGTCAAGGCTTCGCAACGGCTGGTGTTCAGGCCCCGGGAGTATCCCGAGAGCTCTGCCGTGCCGGCCATGCGCAGCCGGTCGCCCAGGCGCGAGAACACGATTTTGTGGCTGCTGTCCGTCAGGCTGACCGTGGGCGTGGCTTCCGGTTTCAACACCGGGAAGGTCGCCGAATAGCCCTTGGCGGGATAGACGTTGCAGGGGATGCCGAGCGGACGCAGCATGTTGGGGCTGAAACTGCCCATGGCTACGACGTAGGCGTCGGCCAAGACCGAACCGTAGCGGCCATCGGGTTCAATGACCTCGACGCCCTGCACGGTGCCGCCCTGGGTCAAGAGGCGGGTCGCCCGCGTGCTGTAGCGGAATTCGACGCCGGCGCGGGCGCAGCGTTCGGCCAGCGCGACCGTGAACAGGTGCACGTCGCCGCTTTCGTCTTCGGGGGTGTAGTCGCCCCCGACGATCGTTTGCCGATGCGGCGCCAGGGCGGGTTCGATGGCGATGACCTCGTCGGCCGAGACCACACGGCGCTCGACGCCGAAATCGCGCATCAGCCCGGCGGCGCGCTGGGAATTTTCGAATTCGTGCGGGTCGCGGTAGAAATTCAGGATGCCGCGTTCAAGGTGGTCGTATTCGATGCCCAGCTCGGCGCGCATGCCGCGCAGGGTGGCGCGGCTGTATTCCGCCATGCGGACCATGGCGCGGATATTCGGCGCCAGGCGGCTGGGCAGGCATTCGCGCAGGAACGCCAAGCCCCACATCCATTGCCGCCAATCCAGTTGCGGGCGGAACAGCAACGGCGCGTCATCCTGGAACATCCATTTGAGCAGCTTGAGCGGAGCCTGCGGATTGGCCCAGGGTTCGGCATACGAGACCGAGATCTGCGCGCCGTTGGCCAGGCTGGTTTCCTGCGCGGGACCGGTGCAGCGATCAATGACCACGACGTCATGGCCGGCCTGGCTTAGCCACCAGGCGCTGGAGATTCCGATAATGCCGCTACCCAATACCGCTACTTTCATGCCCGCATTGCTCCTTGCGTGCCAAATCGGCTCACGGACCCGATGTCCGCCCCCTTGGCAAGCCGCTGCCAGGGCAGTTTACCCCGCCGATTTGCCTTCGCCTATGGATAAAAAAGGGGCGGAAGTCACGAAGCTTTTCCGCTTGTGAATTCCACCCCCTTGCTTCGTGCTGGTCCAGTTACGACGCGGCTTTCGCCAGGTCGGCTTCGGACGTGAAGGCGTCCGCGTAGAACTCTTCCGGCGGCAGGCCGTTCTGCGCGCTGAACTCGCGGCGGGCGGCGTCAACCATCAGCGGCGTGCCGCAGGCGTAGACCTGGTGCCCGGACATGTCGGCGATGTCCTGCATGACGGCCTCATGGACGAAACCGGTGCGGCCCGTCCAACCGTCTTCCTGCAGCGCGTTGGACACGACCGGGACATAGGTGAACCACGGCAGCAGGCTCGACCAGGATTGCGCCAGCGCGTCCATATACAGGTCGCGCGGACGGCGGCCGCCCCAGTACAGGGTGACCGGGCGGCTGATGTTCTTGTGGATCATGTGCTCCACGATGGCCTTCACCGGGGCGAACCCCGTACCGCTGGCCAGCAGCACGATCGGCTTGTCGCTGTCTTCGCGCAGGAAGAACGAGCCGAACGGGCCTTCCAGGCGCAGGATCTCGCGCTCTTTCATCTGCGTGTCGCCCGCGCCGAAGACGTGGTCGGTGAACAGCCCACCCGGCATGTGCCGGATGTGCAGTTCCAGCGGGCTGCCGGTGTGCGGGGCGCCGGCCATGGAATAGCTGCGGCGGCGGCCGTCCTTCAGGATGACTTCGATGTACTGCCCCGCGTAATAGCGGAACTGTTCCGAGGCCGGCAGCTGCAGCTTGATGACGGTGACGTCGGGCGCCACGCGCTCAAGCGTCTGCACGCGCGACGGCAGCTTGCGGATCTGGATGTCGCTGGCCAGGCGGACTTCGGTGGATTCGACCACCATGTCCGACCCGGGACGGGCCTGGCAGAACAGCGTATAGCCGTCGGCCAGTTCCTCGGGCGACAGGATCTGGGCAGGATATTGCCCGGCGTCGAACTCCCCGGACACCACTTTGCCCTTGCAGGTGGAGCACGCGCCGTTGCGACAGCTGTAAGGCAGCACGATGCCGGCAGCCAAGGCGCCGTCGAGCACGGTCTGGCCGGGCTCGACCGGGAATTGATGCTTGCTGGGTTGAATGGTGACCTGGAAGCTCATGATGAAACGGTTCTGAGTTGACGCAGCGTCTTCCGGCCTGACCGGAAGCGGCGCTGCGCCCGGCCCGGCGTCAGGCCGGGAACTTGCGGATTTCCTTGACGCGGTTTGCGTCGTCTACCAGCACCACTTGCGGCTTATGCGTGGCGGAATCGGCTTCGGACATCGGGCCGTAGGTGCAGATGATCAGCAGATCGCCGACCTGGGCCCGACGGGCCGCTGCGCCGTTCAGCGAGATGGCGCCGCTACCGCGGGCCGCCTTGATGATGTACGTGTCGAAACGTTCGCCGTTGGTGACGTTGTAGAGTTCGATGCGTTCGAACTCGCGCATGCCGGCAGCGTCCAGCAGGTCTTCGTCGATGCCACAAGACCCTTCGTAATGAAGGTCGGCTTCGGTGACCGTGACGCGGTGCAGCTTTGCCCGCAGCATGATGCGTTGCATGATAGAAATATCCTGGTTCGCGGCCCGGTCCGCGAAGCGTTGCTAAGTGATGCCCGGCATCCGGTATTGCCGTTGGAACCCGGTATTCTATAATTTTTGCCGCACCGGGACGTCCGCCATGCCACCGCGCTGGCGGCGGACTTCGCAGCAGAGGCGGAAACAGCGCCCGCCCACGCGCCTAGAAATCCAGTTCGATCTCGACCGCGTCGCCGACCTTCAGACGCGCGCCGGCCGGCGCATCCAGAATGGCGTTCTGGCCGAACACCACCCCGATTTCCAGATTCCGGTAGCCCGCCAGCGTGCGCCCGGGCTCGTCGTACTGCTGGGCTGTACGCTGATCGATATCGGGGATCGAACACCGCGTGCAGGGTTTGACGAACGCCATCCGGACCCCGCCGGCGGTGATCATGGCGGTATGGTCTTCCTCGAAGGGTTCCCATTCGCCCTCGACCACGATATTGGGCCGGAAACGGTCCATCGGCACGGGCGCCACGCCCTTGGCTTGCAAGCGGACGTTCAAATCATCAAGCGAGGCCTGGTTGGCGATCAGCAGGGGAAAGCCGTCGGCAAAGCCGAAGTGGTGTTCCCCGGCGAACGTCTCCGCCAGATCGGGATGCGCGTCGACCCAGCGGGACACCCAGTCGGGCTTGGCGTTGCGCTGGGCAGCCGTGTCCACCTTGAGCAGGCGGCAAGGCGTCTTGAGGAAATCGGAAAACCACTGCCCGACTGCCGCGCTTTCGCGCTGGGCGGAAATGGTGTCGCTCCAGACCGCCACGGTTTCCACCCCCGGCTCCAGGCCGGACCCATCCAACGGCACATCCAGGTCAGCCATGCCCGGCGCGGACAGGCGCAACGCGTCGGCCGTAAGCGCGGTGCGGATCAGCGCCATCGCGGGCCATTGCCGCTGGGTCATGAATTGGCCGTCGGCGCTGATCAGCATCCAGCGGCGGTCTTGGGCCAGGCCCGCCCGGTCGATGGGGGATTCCGCCAGGTTGATGCCGGCGCAGGATTTGATCGGGTAGATATGCAAGCTGAGGATACGGGCGGACATGGCGGCGAAAAGTCAGCGAAGAATGCGCGAAAGGATAGCAGAGAGCGTCCCCCCTTCGCCCTGGGATCTGCCCCAGGCGCGGGCAGGAAAAATGCCCCCATGCTGCGCCTCCGGTTTGCGGCCCCAGGGGGCGTTTCCATCTTGAGGCGGCTCGGCAATGAAAAAACCCGGGCGCACAGGCCCGGGTTCCGAATGCGCCGGCAGGCTGTACAGCCTAGCCGCCGACCAGCTTCAAGGTATCCAGCGGCGTCACCGCCTTGAACCCCTTGCGCGTCGCGATATGTTCAGGACGCGGCGTCAGCCCGTACTTGGGCGGATTCAAGGTGTTTTCCATGCTGTTGTAGACCATGAACACGTTGGCGCGCGGCCACGGAGAGATGTTGCTGTTCGAGCCGTGCATCGTGTTGCAGTCGAAGAACACCACCGAACCGGCCTTGGCCGTCATGGAGCGGATGCCGCCCTGCTCCACCAGCAATTGCAGGCTGACCGGGTCCGGCACGCCATACTCCTGCTTCTTCAGCGATTGCTTGTAATGCTCGTTCGGGGTTTCGCCAACGCACGAAATGAACTGCCGATGCGAACCGGGCACCAGCATCAGCGGGCCGTTGCACTCGTTGTTGTCGGTCAACAGCACCGAGCAGCTGAGCGCGCGCATCGAGGGCATGCCGTCTTCGACGTGCCAGGTCTCGAAATCGGAGTGCCAGTAGAACTCCTTGCCTTTGAAGCCCGGCTTCATGTTGGCGCGCGATTGGTGGATGTAGACCTCGGACCCGAGGATCTGGCGCGCCACATTGACCAGCCGCGGGTCGCGCACCAGGCGCGACAGCACGGGGTTCAGCACATGCACCATGAAGATGGAACGCACGGCATTGCTGCCGGGCTCGGTGATGGACTCTTCGCGCCGGATGATCGACGGGTCGCGCGTCATGCGCTCGACCTCGGACGACAAGGCGCGGATCTCGGCTTCCGAGAACAGGTTTTCAAGCAAGAGGAAACCGTCGCGCTCGTACTGGCCAACTTGCTCGCCGGACAGGGCGTTGGCGTACTGGCCGTCTTCGTAGACCACCGGATCCTGACGGGCGATGATGGCGGAACTTCGATCCGTACGGGAGGCGTACGGATCCTGTGCAGGTGAGATCATGCGAACCTCCTTGTCTTGTTCAGGCCGCTTTGGCTTGGGCTTCAGGCAGGGCGTAGACGCCCTCTTTGTCATGCACTTCCTGACCCGTCAGCGGCGGGTTGAAGACGCAGATGACGCGCAGCGGCTCTTTGCCGCCGCACAGCCAGTGCTCGTCGTTGTCGTTCAGGGCGTAGACCACGCCGGGGCCCAGGTCGTACTTCTTGCCGTCGGCGATGGTCTCGATGGAGCCGTCGCCTTCAATGCACCACACCGCTTCAAGATGGTTCTTGTAGTGGATGTGCGTACGGCCGCCCGGGAAGATGGTGGTCTCGTGGAAGGAAAAGCCCATTCCGTCCTTCTTCAGCAGCACGCGGCGGCTGACCCAGGTGTCGGTGCGGACTTCGTCGGCGGTGCCGATCACATCTTTGACGTTGCGTACGATCATTGGCGTTTTCCTCCAAATTTCAGAATGCGGGCAGACTGCCCCTCTTCGGCCAGCGCTTCAGCCACGCTGGCCTCGATCACGTCCAGGCCCTTGCTGAGCAGCTCCTCCTCGATGGTCAACGCAGGCAGCAGCTTCAGCACTTCGTCGTGCGCGCCCGAGGTCTCGATGACGACGCCCTTCTTGAAAGCGTTCTGCGCGATGCGGTTGGCCAGGGCGGGCGTCGTGTTGCACACCAGCCCCTGGATCAGGCCGCGGCCGCGCACCGACAAGCCGGCATTGGGATAGCTGTGGACGAGGTTTTCCAGCCAATCGCGAACTTGGCGCTCTTTGCGCTGGATCTCGGCGGTGAACGCCGTGTTGGCCCAATAGGTTTCCAGCGCCTGCGTCGCCGTGACGAAGGCCAGGTTGTTGCCGCGGAACGTGCCGCTGTGGGCACCCGGCTTCCAGATGTCCAGCTCGGGCTTCATCAGCACCAGCGACATCGGCAACCCGAAACCGGACAGCGACTTCGACAGCGTGATGATGTCCGGACGGATGCCGGCGGCCTCGAAGCTGAAGAACGTACCGGTGCGGCCGCAGCCGACCTGGATATCGTCCACGATCAGCAGCATGTCGTGGCGCTTGCACAGCTTTTCCAGCTCTTTCAGCCAGCGCAGCGTCGCCACGTTGACGCCGCCCTCGCCTTGCACCGTTTCCACGATGACGGCGGCGGGCTTGTCCATGCCGCTGCTGGGATCTTCCAGCATGCGTTCCAGATACGCCATGGTGTCCACGTCCGGACCGAAGTAGCCGTCATAGGGCATGAACGTCGTGTTGCCCAGCGCGTAGCCCGAGGCATCGCGGAACTTCATGTTGGCCGTCACGGCCAGCGAACCGCCGCTCACGCCGTGAAAACCATGGGTGAACGAAATCACATTGGGGCGGCCCTTGACCTGGCGCGCGATCTTCAGCGCGGCTTCCACGGCATTGGTGCCGGTGGGGCCGGTGAACTGCAGCGTGTATTGCCAGTTGCGCGGCTTGAGCAGCACGCGATCCACCGTCTCCAGGAAACGCTTCTTCGCGCTGGTGGCCATGTCCAGTCCGTGGACGACGCCGTCCGACTGTACATATTCCAGCAGCTTTTCCTTGAGAACAGGATTGTTATGGCCGTAGTTCAGCGTGCCTGCGCCGCTGAAGAAATCGATGTATTCGGTGCCGTCCTCATCAATCAGCGTCGAGCCTCGGGCCTGGCTGAATATCACGGGAAACGACCGAATGTAGCCCCGCACCTCCGACTCCATCCGGTCAAAGATTTTCAAGTCCATATGATTAATCCTCCCTTTCATCTCATAAGTTGACAGACGGCCAGCTCCCCTCCGGATGCGTGGTCGCATTCGGATCGGCAAAGCCATCCCGGTATTTCGATAAGTCCGCTGGGGTTGCGCCGCCCTACGGGGCAGGCAATGCGAACGGGCCTATCCTCAACAGCATCTCGTCGTCATGGTCCGCGCCCCCGAACAATTGCCGGTCGAAGAACGGCTGTTCGGACACGTGGGCGCCCAGCTCGCCGGCCAGGCCGGTAAAGCTGCGGCGCGATGCCTGGTTGTCAGGCCCCACCGTGGTTTCAAGATGACGAACATGCGCGAGCCCCTTGCGTTGCAAGAGTTCGCGAAGCATGGCGCGGGCCAACCGGTGGCCGCGTGCGCGGGCGTGCACCGCGACCTGCCAGACGAACAACACGTCGGGCCGGGTCGGGATCACATAAGCGGAGATAAAACCGTCGATACGTCCGCCGGCACTTTCGGCGATGACGCAGGTGTCGCTGAAATGCTCACACAGGAGCAAGTAGGCGTAGAGGGAATTCAGGTCGAGCGGCGGGCACTCGGAAATGAGGCGGTGAATGGCGGCGCCGTCTTTGCGGTCGGGCAGACGCATCGTATGGGTCTGCGCGCGAACCGCCGGCGCCACGGCACTTGAGAGAGTTGTTGTATCCAGTTCGATTGTCTTCATGCAACGATTCCCGATTCTGGGGGTGCCCCGCCCGTGGGCACTTCAAGGATGGGCGACGACACGTCACCGTGCGCTTCCGCGGCGACTGCCTGGCCTTCTTGCTCCATCAGCGCCACGATGCGTTCCAGCGACAGTGTGATCGTGGCTTGCTCAAGTTCAGGCAAGGCGTTCAGCGCGTCGGCCAGGTGCTTCTGCAACGGCGACGGCGCGCCTTGCGCCAGTTCACGGCCGGTGTCGGTGGCCGTGACAAAGACGATGCGGCGGTCTTCACGGCCGCGCTCGCGGCGGATGAACCCTTTGTCTTCCAGGCGGTCCAGGATGCCGACTACCGTGCTGGGGCTGACGTGCATCTCGCGGCTGATGGCGGTGGCCGTCATGGGGCCATTGGCCATCACCGTGCGCAAGCACATCAGTTGGGGCGCGGTGATGTGGCTGACCGCGGACAACTGGCGCGAATGCAATGCGATCGAGCGCGTGATGCGGCGCAGGGCTCGCAAAATGCGCAGGTCGTACTGCTGTGTCGGATCGGATTGCGCGGCGTTGTTCATGGAAATTAAAAGGTTCGATCAAAATTGATTTCTACACAAATGATATGCGCACGATTTATTCGAGTCAAACAAAAACCCCCTGCATGATGTAAATAAATAAACACGGAATTGCAGAAGATGACCGCAGGATTGCTGGACTTGGCGGCGGCCTCACAAGGGGGTGCGCGCACCGGATGGACTAGTGGAAATCCTTAGATAAAACATATGTTTTTTCTTTTTATCAGGATTTATCATTTGTTTTTTTGCCGATACCCACGATGCCCCTGCCCACCGACGTCATCCTGAACCTGCAGGAAAAGCTGGAATCCCTGCCGCCCGAGCTGCAACGCGCAGCGCACTGGGTGGTGGCGCATCCTGCTGAAGTCGGCCTGTGGTCCATGCGCCGGCAAGCCCAGGCGCTGGGCGTGGCGCCCGCCACCATGCTGCGGCTGGCGCGGGCAATCGGATATTCCAGTTACGAGGATTTCCGTCAGCCGTTCCAGCAGGCCCTTGCGGGGCCGCACAACCCCGGACTGCGTGAGCGTGCAGCCGCCTTGCAGGCTGCCGAGGGCACCGCCGGGGCGCCCGGCCACGACGTGCTGACGCAATACCAGATCCAGGCGATGAGCTCGGTATGCGCCTTGAACCCGTCGAGCGCATTCGACGCCGCGGTGCAGACCTTGCTGAACGCCCGCCAGGTCGGATTCCTGGGCACCCGTTCGGCGTTCGGCATCGCGTTCCAGATGCGCTATGCGTATCAGCTGGTGCGCCGCAACAGCGTGCTGATCGACGGCCTGGGCGGCGCCCCCGCCGAACAGGCCGACAACCTGGACGCCGGCGACGCGCTGATCGTGATTTCTCAGGCGCCCTACCCCACGGCCACCGTGCAACTGGCCCGCCAGGCCGCACAGCGCGGCGTCGCACTGATCGCCTTGACCGACGACCCACTGTCGCCGCTAGCCGTGGAAGCCCGCCATACGCTGCGTTTCGCGCCGCCCGATCGCGATGGCGTCCAGGCGCGCCCGGCGCGCCAAGGGCCCGGCTCGTTCTTCCATACCACTGCAGGCCTGCTGGGCCTGGCCGAGCACCTGATCGCGCGCCTGACCGCCCGCGGCGGCGCCGACGTGCTGAACCGCCTGACGGAAGTCGAAGCGCGCCTGCGCACCGACAACGTCTACTGGACCGCCCCTGCAGCGCGGCGGCCCGGCTGAGCGCTCCCGTCCAACCATCGCCATTTCCCACCGCCCACTCACGCATCCCGGAATCCCCATGAGCCAAACCCACGTCCTGCATCGTTCCCTACGCCAGACGCCGCCTGTCGCCGTACGCGGCCAGGGCGTGTGGATCCACGACAGCGCGGGCCGCGCCTATCTCGACGGGTCGGGCGGCGCCGCCGTGTCGTGCCTGGGGCACAACCACCCCGACATCCAGGCCGCCATGCACGCACAGATCGACGCGCTGGCTTACGCCCACACCAGCTTCTTCACGACCGAAGTGGCCGAGCAATTGGCCGACCGCCTGGTCGCCGACGCGCCCTCCGGCATCTCGCACGCCTACTTCGTCTCGGGCGGCTCCGAAGCCGTCGAGGCCGCGTTGAAAATGGCGCGCCAGTATTTCGTGGAAACCGGCCAGCCCGAACGCCGCCACATCGTGGCGCGCCGCCAGAGCTACCACGGCAATACGCTGGGCGCGTTGGCCGTGGGCGGCAACGCCTGGCGCCGCGCCCAATTCGCGCCACTGCTGATCGAGGTCGAACACGTCTCGCCTTGCTACGCCTATCGCGACCAGCGCCCGGACGAAAGCGGCGAACAGTACGGCGAGCGGCTGGCCCTGGAACTGGATCAGACCTTTGAAAAGCTGGGCGCCGGCACCGTGATGGCTTTCGTAGCCGAGCCGGTGGTGGGCGCCACCTCCGGCGCCGTGACGGCCGTGCCCGGCTATTTCCGCCGGATCCGTGAAGTCTGCGACCGCCATGGCGTACTGCTGATCGCCGACGAAGTGATGTGCGGCATGGGCCGCACCGGCACGCTCTACGCGGTGGAGCAGGAAGGCATCGTGCCGGACCTGATCACCATCGCCAAGGGCTTGGGCGGCGGCTATCAGCCCATCGGCGCAGTGATGGCGCAACAGCGCATCGTGGACGCCATGCAGCAAGGCAGCGGCTTTTTCCAGCACGGCCATACCTACCTGGGCCACGCCATCGCCTGCGCCGCCTCGCTTGCCGTGCAGGACGTGATCCGCCGCGACAACCTGCTGGCGCGGGTGCGCGAACAGGGCGCAGGCTTGCGACAGCGGCTGGAACAGGCGCTGGGCGCGCATCCGCACGTGGGCGACATCCGCGGCCGGGGCCTCTTCATGGGCATCGAACTGGTGCAAGACCGCGAGACCAAGCAGACCTTCGACCCTGCGTTGACGCTGCATGCGCGGATCAAACGCGAAGCCATGGCCCGCGGCCTGATGGTCTACCCGATGGGCGGCACGATCGACGGCCGCCAGGGCGACCACGTGCTGCTTGCCCCGCCCTTCATCATTTCCAACGACGAACTGGACCAATTGACCGAACGCCTGGCTGGCGCCATCGACGCCGCCATTGCACAGGCCCGCGCCTAGCGCCGGCCTGCATGCGCGCAGCGAGGGGATCCGCCGCGCGCCGCCCGCCACCCACGGGCACGTGATGATTCGTACAGGACGCCTCGCAGGCTCGCGGGGTGGACCAACCGCCGGCAAAGACCGGCAAATCACGGGGAAAAACCCCATAAGGAGTTTGCATGACCACGTCCGTCAAACATCCCTTGGGCCATCGCAACGCCTGGACGCTCGCCGCGGCCAGCGTGGCCACGGCATTGCTGTCCATGGCGCCGGCACCCGCCGCCGCCCAACAGAAGTTCGTCAGCATCGGCACGGGCGGCGTCACCGGCGTCTACTATGCCGCCGGCGGCGCCATCTGCCGCCTGGTCAATAAAGACCGAGCCACGCACGGCATCCGCTGCTCGGTCGAATCCACCGGCGGCTCGGTATTCAACGCCAACACCATCAAGGCCGGCGAACTTGACCTGGGCGTGGTGCAGTCCGACGTCGGCTTCAACGCCTACAACGGCGAGGGCCAGTTCAAGCAGGCCGGACCCTATCCGAAATTGCGGTCGGTGTTTTCGATCCACCCCGAGCCCTTCACCGTCGTTGCGCGCAAAGACGCGAACATCAAGAGCTTCGAGGACCTGAAGGGCAAGCGCTTCAACGTCGGCAATCCGGGCTCGGGCACGCGCTCGTCGATGGAGGAACTGCTGGCAACAATGGGCTGGACGCTGAAGGACTTTTCACTGGCATCGGAACTGCGCCCCGACGAACACGGTTCCGCCGTGTGCGACGGCAAGATCGATGGCTTTTTCTACGGCGTCGGCCATCCTTCGGCCAACATCCAGGACCCCACCACGAGCTGCGGCGCCAAGCTCGTTTCGCTGACCGGGCCCGCGGTAGACAAGCTGGTGGAAAAGTACCCCTACTACGCCCACGCCACGATTCCCGCGGGGCTGTATCCGAACAACCCCGGCGAAACCAAGACGTACGGGGTCACCGCCACTTTCGTCACATCGGCCGATGTGCCCGACGCCACGGTCTACACCGTGGTCAAGGCGGTGTTCGACAATTTCGACGACTTCAAAAAGCTCCACCCTGCGTTTGCGAACCTGAAGCCGGCGGACATGGTGAAGAACGGCTTGTCGGCGCCGCTGCATCCGGGCGCCGAGAAGTACTTCAAGGAAAAGGGCCTGCTCTAAGGCCTGGCCAGCGCGCGCTCGCCGCGCGCCAGCATTCAACGCGCGCCGCTTAGCCGGCGCGCGCCATGACTCGTAGGGGAATTTCATGACAAAAGCGCCGCACACGCCGGCCCCGGACCTGGAACAGCTTGTCGCCGACACCGACCGCGGCGGCCGCAACGTGGGCGGCGTCGCCGGCGCCACGCTGGCGGCCGGCGCGCTGATCTGGTCGATCTTCCAACTCTGGTATGCATCGCCGCTGCCGTTCTCGTTCAACTGGGGCATCTTCAACGACACGGAAGCCCGCGCGCTGCATCTGGGCATCGCGATGTTCCTGGGGTATCTGGCGTATCCGGCCAGCAAACGCGCCGCGCGCGACCGCATGCCCTGGTACGACTGGATCCTGGCGTTGGCCGCCGGGTTTTGCGGCAGCTACCTGTACGTCTTCTATAACGAATTGGCCGGCCGCCCCGGACAGCCCACGCCGATGGATGTAGCAACGGCCGTCATTGGCCTGGCGCTGCTGCTGGAAGTCACGCGCCGCGCGCTCGGCCTGCCCATGACCGTGCTCGGCCTGGTGTTCGTCGCCTATGCGCTGGCGGGTCCGTGGCTGCCTGACGTGCTGGCCCACCGCGGCGCGTCGCTTGAGCGCCTGATGTCGCACATGTGGCTGACGACTGAAGGCGTGTATGGCGTGGCGTTGGGCGTCTCGGTGTCCTACATCTTCATCTTCGTGCTGTTGGGCTCGATGCTGGACAAGTGCGGTGCGGGCAACTACATGATGCAGGTCTCGTTCGCGCTGCTGGGCCATCTGCGCGGCGGACCGGCCAAGGTGGCCGTGGTGTCCTCGGCAGTCAACGGGCTGGTGTCCGCCTCGTCGGTGGCCAACGTGGTCACCGGCGGGATTTTCACGATCCCCCTCATGAAGAAGGCCGGCTATGGCGGTGTGCGGGCCGGCGCGATCGAGACCGCATCCTCGGTCAACGGGCAGATCATGCCCCCGGTCATGGGGGCCGCGGCCTTCCTGATGATCGAGTACGTCGGCATCCCCTACACCGACATCATCCGCCACGCGATCCTGCCGGCGGCGATCTCCTACATCGCGCTGTTCTATATCGTCCACCTTGAAGCGCTGAAGCTGGGCATCCAGCCGATGATGGCCACGGGCCCCGCTCGCACGCCGCTGCAGAAACTGGCGGGCTGGGGCATGGGGATCAGCGGCACGCTGCTGGTGATGGGCGCGGCCTATTGGATCGGCACCGGCGTACAGGCCGTGGCGGGCGCCGCGGCCATCTGGGTGCTGCTGGCGATCCTGGCGGCGCTCTACCTGTGGCTATTGCGCGTTGCCGCCGCGCATCCCGACCTGCCGCAGGACATCGACATCAATCATCCCGTGCGACCGCAACCCTGGCCCACGGTGCGCGCCGGACTGTATTTCCTGATCCCCATCGGCATCCTGGTGTGGTGCCTGAGCGTGGAGGAACTGTCCGCGGGCCTGTCGGCGTTCTGGGCGGCGATGGCCATGCTGTTCCAGATGGTGACGCAGCGCCCGCTGATGGCCTGGTTCCGCAAGCAGGACGCGGCGCCGGCCTGGCGCCAGGGCTGGCGCGACGCCATCGGCGGCCTGCAGGACGGCGCGCGCAACATGATTGGTATCGCGATCGCCTGCGGCACCGCCGGCCTGATCGTCGGCGCCATCACGCTGACGGGGCTGGGCCTGCGCATGACCGCATTCGTCGAACTGGTGTCGATGGGCAACGTGCTGCTGATGCTGATCTTCACCGCGCTCGTGTGCCTGATCCTGGGGCTGGGCATGCCGACGACCGCAAACTACATCCTGATGGCGACGCTGATGGCGCCGGTCGTGGTGGAGCTGGGTGCGCAGAACGGCCTGGTCATCCCCCTGATCGCCGTGCACATGTTCGTGTTCTATTACGGCATCATGGCCGACATCACGCCGCCCGTCGGGTTGGCCACGTTCGCCGCGGCGGCGATATCGGGCGAAGACCCGATCAAGACCGGCATCCAGGGCGTCACCTACGCGGCGCGCACGGCCATCCTGCCGTTTATGTTCGTGTTCAATCCTGCGCTGCTGCTGATCGACGTCAATTACGGATGGGAGTTGGCGCTGGTCGTGGCCGGCGCCACCCTGGCGTCGTTGACGTTTGCCGCGGCCACCATGCGCTGGTTCCGCTCGCGCTGCACGTGGGCTGAAGTCGGCGTGCTGCTGCTGGCGACGTTCATGCTGTTCCGCCCGGACTGGTTCATGGACCATTTTGCTCCGCAATACGAAAGCCGTCCCGCCTCCGACATGCTGACGATCGCCGCCGCCATGCCGGACAACGGCCGGCTGACCGTGGTGCTGCGGGGGATCAACCTGGAAGGCGACGAGCTGACCAAGACCGTCGCCGTGGCGCTGCCCGCGCTGGAGCCAGGCGCCGATGCGTCGGGCGCCGCTGCGTCGAGCGCCGACGCGCCTGAGGTCGCATCGCCTGCCGTTGGACGCCAGCGCCTGGCCGATGCCGGGCTGACGCTGATGAGCCTGGGCGACCAGACCCAGATCGGCGGCGTGCGTTTCGGCAGCCGCGCCCAACGCTCGGGCTGGGAGCAAGGCTGGGACGTGCTGGAAGTCAAAGCGCCCAACCCGCAGCGCTGGTCAGACCACTGGGTCTACCTGCCCGCCCTGCTGTTGCTGGCAGGCATGTGGATGCGGCAGGGGCGCCGGGACGGCGGCTCCCCGGTTGGCCGGTTGCGGCCGGGAACGGCCTGATCAGCCTGCACGCGCGCGCCGCCAAGGCGGCACGGCCCCGATGGTGAGCGCGCGCAGGAACCACTCCACCGGGCCATAGGCGTGGTGGCGCATCCACCACGCGGACAAGGGCAATTGCGCGGCGAAGATGGCTACGGCGATGCCGGTTGCCGCCAAGGGCGACACCGACGCGAACAGGCGCAGGCCCCAGCCCGTGAACAGGAAGGCGCAAACGACGGACTGCATCAGATAGTTCGTCAGCGCCATCCGGCCGGCAGGCGCCAGCCATGCGCCCACGGCCCCGAAAACCCTTGTCCGCAGGGCCAGCAAGAAGGCGGCGGCGTAGGACATGCTTAGCAACGGTGCGGTCAGCAGGTCCGCCGCCAGTCCTGGAAGCTCCCAGGCTGCGCCAGCGAACGGCAGCGACGACGTCGCATACAGCGCTGACCCGGCCAGACCCGGCAACACCCCCAATGCGCACAACAGCCCCAGAGCGCGCGGCTGCTGCCAGGGATCCGCAAGCGCATTGCGACGCCCCAACGCATAGCCGACCAGGAACATCGCAAAAGCGAACGGCCCCTGCACGAACAGCACCATGAACCAGACGCTCTCGGTCAGTTCCTTGATGTGCTGCGCGATGGTCGTGCTGATGGTGCCGCGGTAGGCTTCGATGGAGGCCAGCGCCTCGGCCTTGTATAGCGCCTGGTAGCCGGCGGGCACCGGGTCCAGGAAACTCAAGAAGCCCAGAATCGCCCAGACCGACGCGGCCAGTACGATCAACCACAATGCGGCGCGCAAGGCGCGTTTTGGGTCCATCCTGCGGCACAGCAGCAACCCCAGGCCCAACAGCGCGTAGGTCAGCAGGATGTCGCCCTGATAGAAGAGCACGGCATGCGCCAGGCCCAGCAGCGCCAGCCCCGCCAGCCGCCGCAGGAAGCGCGGCGCGAACGCCGCCTGGCTGCGTTCGGCCGCCGACATCTGCAAGGTGAAGCTATAGCCGAACAGGAACGAGAACAGCAGATAGAACTTGGTTTCGAACAGCCACGCGATCAGCCAGCGCACCGCCAGATCCACCGGGCGGGAATAGGCCGGATCGGCCATTCCTGCGCCGTAGAACGGCGACGAGAAAACGCCGATGTTCACGATCAAAATGCCAAAGAGCGCAAAGCCGCGCAGTGCGTCCACGTGGGCCAGGCGGCCGGGGTCCTGACGGGCGGCGCTCATGCTCGGCCCCTTCCCGCTTGCGGGCGGCGCGGGGCGCGGTTGCCCGCCGAGGCGGCTGGCGGCAGGCTGCGTTCCACGGCCTCGCCCAACAGGTCGGCTGCGGCGCGGGCGCCGAAGGCGGGATCCACCACCGACCGGCTGAAGACGCCGTCCAACAGCAGCAACAACACGTCTGCCATGGCCGCCAGCGGCTGCGGGGCAGCCTGCCCCATCCAGACCGCCTCCAGCAGGGTCAGCAGGCCAGTCTTGCGCTCGGCCTCGTTTGCCATCACCAATGCGTGCACGCGCGGATTGCGCACTGCCTCGGCCAGCACCTCCATGCCCAGGCGCACAAACACCGGGTCCTGATACAGCGCCAGTTGACCGTCGACCCATTCACGCAGCGCTTGGCGCGCATCGGGCGCCGCGCTGGCTGCCTGCATGCGGGACCGGATGTCGTCGGTGTCGGAGGCGACGAGCGCCTCGATGATGTCGGCCTTGCTGGCGTAGTAATGGAACAGATTGCCGGGGCTCATCGCCGCCCGCTCGCAGATCTGCGCAGTGGAGGTCGCGTGGAAACCGTGCTCCGCAAAACAATGCGCCGCGGCGTCAAGGATATGGCGGCGGCGTTCTTGCTGCTTGATGGGATCTGTTTTGCGCATGGATAATTAATAGACTGACTGATCTATCTATTAAATAGCAGCACCCTGGATCCGGTCAAGAAAAAAAGGCGAGCCCTGCGGCCCGCCCTTCCTTGTCGCCAGGCGGCGGAGAGCGGATTCGCTCCCTGCCGGCCCGCCATCACCCCAGTACGGGCGACAGCACCGGCTGCTTGGGACGCACGTCCAACTGCCGGCCCTTGCGCGCACGCTTGCCCACATAGGGCGCCAGCGCGTCGCCGACCAGGATGTCTTCGGTCAGCTTATTGCGGTAGATGCCCGTGGCGCGCAGGCCGCGGGCGCCGATCGGCACCGTCTGGTCCAGCTTGTCCGAGGCGTCCAGGCCCATCAGGATGGTGCCGCGGCCGCCGCCGGACAGGGATTTGCACTCGTCCAGGCCGAAGACCAGGAACTTGCCCTTGGCAGACAGCAGGGCCAATTGCGTGGCGCCGTCGAACAACGGCACCGGGCGCAACATCTCGTCGCCCTCTTCCAGGGTGATGAACTGCTTGCCGGCGCGCTGGCGGCTGACCATGTCGGACAGCTTGGCGGCAAAGCCGTAGCCGCCGCGGGTGGCCAACAGCCAACGCGTGTCCGGCGCCGCAGCAATGGTATGCACGATGCGCGTGCCGGACTCGAGGTCGATCATGGTGGTGACCGGCTGGCCGTCGCCACGCGCCGAAGGCAGCCCCCCGACCGGCACGGAATACACCCGGCCGTTGTCGCCCATTGCAATCAGCGTGTCGGTGGTGCGGCACTCAAAGGCGCCGTAGAGGTCGTCGCCCTGCTTGAAGCCGAATTGCGAGGCGTCGTGGCCATGTCCCTGACGGGCGCGCAGCCAGCCCTTTTGCGACACGATGACCGTGACCGGCTCGTCCAGCACCTTGGTTTCCAGCACAGCGCGTTCGGCCGTCTCGATCAGGGTGCGGCGGTCGTCGCCATACTGCTTGGAGTCAGCCTCGATTTCCTTGATCAAAAGGCGCTTGAGCGTGTTTGGGTTGTCCAGCAGCTCTTGCAACGAGATCTGATCCTTACGCTTGTCAGCCAGTTCCTGCTCGATCTTGAAGCCTTCAAGACGGGCCAATTGACGCAAGCGCATTTCCAGGATGTCTTCGGCCTGGCGTTCGGACAGCTTGAAGCGTTCCATCAGCGCGGCGCGCGGCTCGTCCGATTCGCGGATGGTCTGGATGACTTCGTCCACGTTCAGGTAGACCAGCATGCGGCCTTCCAGCACGTGGATGCGGTCGGTGACCTTATCCAGGCGGAAGCGCGTGCGGCGCACCACGGTGTTGGTGCGGAACGCCACCCACTCGACCAGGATGTCGCGCAGGCCCTTCTGGCGCGGCCGGCCGTCGGTGCCGATGCACACCAGGTTGATCGACGAGCTGCTTTCCATGCTGGTCTGCGCCAGCAGCGTATTGACGAATTCGTCGCGGTCCACGCGCGAGGTCTTCGGTTCGAAGACGAGGCGCACCGCGGCGTCCTTGCCGGATTCGTCGCGCACGGCGTCCAGCAGGTTCAGCATGACCGCCTTGGCCTGCGTCTGCTCGGGCGTCAGGCTCTTCTTGCCGGACTTGACCTTCGGGTTGGTGATTTCCTCGATCTCTTCCAGGACCTTCTGGCCCGACGTGCCCGGGGGCAGCTCGGTGATCACCAGTTGCCACTGGCCGCGCGCCATTTCCTCGAACTGCCAGCGGGCGCGCACCTTCAGCGAACCGCGGCCCGCGCGGTAGATCTGCGCGATATCGGCGGCGGGCGTAATGATCTGGCCACCGCCGGCGAAGTCCGGGCCGGGGATCATGGCGTGCAGTTCTTCGTCCGGCAATTGCGGATGCTTGATCAGCGCCACGCAGGCCTGGGCCACTTCACGCAGATTGTGCGACGGGATTTCAGTGGCCATGCCAACCGCGATGCCCGAGGCGCCATTCAGCAGCATCACGGGCAAGCGCGCCGGCAGCATCTGCGGCTCTTGCTGGCTGCCGTCGTAGTTGGGCACGAAGTCCACGGTGCCCTCGTCCAGCTCGTCCAGCAGCAGCTTGGCGATGGGCGTCAGGCGCGCTTCGGTGTATCGCATCGCCGCGGCGTTGTCGCCGTCGCGCGAACCGAAGTTGCCCTGGCCGTCGATCAGCGGATAGCGCAGCGAAAAATCCTGCGCCATGCGCACCATGGCGTCGTAGGCGGCCTGGTCGCCGTGCGGGTGGTATTTACCCAGCACGTCGCCCACGACGCGCGCGGACTTCACGGGCTTGGCGCCTGCGGCCAGCCCCATCGCCTGCATGGCGAACAGGATGCGGCGTTGCACGGGTTTCTGCCCGTCGCCGACGTCGGGCAAGGCACGGCCCCGCACGACGGAAACCGCGTAGTCCAGATAGGCCTGTTCGGCATAGCGCGCCAGCGTGATGGCCGCGTTGGCGTCGCCATCGCCGTCAGGCGGAGTGGGGTCGAACAAGCCGGGTTGATTGCTGTCGGTCATGATGGTTTCAGGTAGACAAATTCATCGAAACGGCGTCAATGCGCCTCAGGCGGACGGCGCCAGCTGCGTATCGTCGACGTGCGCGCGCAATTGGGCGCGCACCGCCTCCAACGTAGCGGCGTCCTGGCCGCGCTTGGGAATGATCACGCCTTGCAAGGTGCCCAGGATGACGTACAGGTGCTGCGGGGTCTCTTCCACCCGGCGGATGTCGGACCACTCCATGCGCCCCGAGGCGGTTGCGGTCGTGTCCGAGATGCCCTCGGGCCCGAAGTCCAGCTGATGCCGGCCCAGGAACAGGTCGTCAGGCTGCTTTTTCAGCATGCGCCGCGTGTTCATCCTGACCAGCGGCGGCAAGGCGAACTCGTAGGCCAGCGCCAGCAGCGCCAGGATGCCCAGTCCCACGGCCAGGCCCTGGAAATACACGGGCAGTATCCGTCCCCAGTCTGGCCCCTTGCCATCCCAGGTCTGCCAGATCAGATAGGCCAGCAAGGCCACGATCATCAGGACCGCGAAGCGCAGGTGGGAACGGTAGCGGCGGCGGCGCAGTTCAGGGCGCTTGTATACGTACGCCGCGAACTCCGCGTAGTCGTCGGCCGTCATGTCGACGGTCATCCGGGCTTGGCCGGGCGTGGCGGACGTCATCAGATATCCAGCTCCGCCAGGTTGCCCTTTTCTTCGATCCAGGCGCGGCGTTGCGAGGACTCACCCTTGCCCATCAGCATGTCGAACATGCGGGTGGTGTCTTCCGGCGTCTGATCGCCGTAGCCCACGGGCAGCAAGCGGCGCGTGTCCGGATTCATCGTGGTTTCCCACAACTGTTCCGGGTTCATTTCACCCAGGCCCTTGAAGCGGCTGACCGCCCAGGCTCCTTCGCGCACGCCTTCCTTGCGCAGCTTGTCCTGCGCGGCCTCAAGCTCGCCTTCGTCCAGGCAATAGATCTTGCGGGCCGGGCGCTTGCCCTGCGCCGGCACGTCCAGGCGGAACAGCGGCGGTTTGGCGACATAGACGTTCCCGGCTTCGACCAGCTTGGGAAAGTGCTTGTAGAACAAGGTCAGCAGCAGCACCTGGATGTGCGAGCCGTCGACGTCAGCGTCCGACAGGATGCAGATTCGGCCGTAGCGCAGGCCCGACAGGTCCGGCGTATCGCCGGGGCCGTGCGGATCCACGCCGATCGCAACGGAGATGTCATGGATTTCATTGTTGGCGAACAGCCGGTCGCGATCCACTTCCCAGGAATTGAGCACCTTGCCGCGCAGCGGCAGGATGGCCTGGAACTCCTTGTCGCGGCCCATCTTGGCGGAACCGCCTGCGGAGTCGCCCTCGACCAGGAAGACTTCGGTACGGGTCGCGTCACTGGATTCACAGTCGGTCAGCTTGCCGGGCAGCACCGCCACGCCCGAACTCTTGCGCTTTTCGACCTTCTGGGCGGAACGCTGGCGCGCCTGCGCCTGGCGGATCGCCAATTCGGCCAGCTTCTTGCCGTATTCCACATTGCTGTGCAGCCACAGGTCCAGCGCGCTCTTGGAGAAGCCGCCCACCAGGCGCACCGCGTCGCGGCTGTTCAGGCGTTCCTTGATCTGGCCCTGGAATTGCGGATCCAGCACCTTGGCCGACAGCACGAAGCTGGCGCGCGCGAACACGTCTTCAGGCAGCAGCTTCACGCCCTTGGGCAGCAGGCTGTGCAGTTCGGCAAAGCCTTTGACCGCGCCGAACAGGCCTTCGCGCAAGCCGGATTCGTGGGTGCCGCCGGCAGGCGTCGGAATCAGGTTGACGTAGGACTCGCGCACGGCGTTGCTGTCTTCGGTCCAGGCCACCACCCACTGCGCGCCCTCGCCTTCGGCGAAGTTCTCGTGGTCGGCGCCGGCGTACTGCTGGCCTTCGAAGAACGGCACCATCAGCTCGGCGCCGGTCAGCGCTTCAGCCAGGTAGCCGCGCAGGCCGTCCTGGTATTGCCAGGTCTTGGTGTCGCCGGATTTCTCGTTGATCAGCGTGACCTTCACGCCCGGCAACAGCACGGCCTTGCTGCGCAAAAGGTGCGTCAGTTCACCCAACGGGATGTTGGGGCTGTCGAAGTATTTCGCATCCGGCCAGACGCGCACGCGGGTGCCGGACTTCTTGCGGCCGCCCTCGGCGTACGGCGCCAGGGGTTCGGCGACATCGCCGCCCTTGAACACCAGTCGGTTGACCGCGCCGTCGCGCCACACCACCACTTCCAGCCGGGTGGCCAGCGCGTTGGTGACGGACACGCCCACGCCGTGCAGGCCGCCGGAAAAGGCGTAGGCGCCGCCGCCTGCCTTGTCGAACTTGCCGCCCGCATGCAGGCGGGTGAAGACCAGCTCCACAACGGGAGCGCCTTCTTCGGGATGCAGGCCGACGGGGATGCCCCGTCCGTCGTCCTCGACGGACACGCTGCCATCAATGTGCAGCGTGACCTGGATCTGTTTGCCGTAGCCGGCCAAGGCCTCGTCTGCGGCGTTATCAATGACCTCTTGCACAACGTGCAGCGGGTTTTCGGTGCGGGTGTACATGCCCGGGCGCTGGCGCACGGGCTCCAGCCCCTTCAGGACGCGAATGGACGCCTCGGTGTAACGTGGAGTGGCCAAGTTATCCCCAACATCTGTGGAAAAAAACCGACATTTTACGGATAAGCCTAGATTCTGCGCGGCTCCCAGTAGGATGCGCACGACCTGACCAGCCTCGAATTCGGTAGGATGATGACAGTCACAGCCCGCGCGTCAGGGTTCAATCACCCGGATCACGACGA
Source organism: Achromobacter sp. 18P8.1.1 (assembly GCF_057799415.1). NCBI lineage: Bacteria > Pseudomonadati > Pseudomonadota > Betaproteobacteria > Burkholderiales > Alcaligenaceae > Achromobacter > Achromobacter sp. 18P8.1.1. Next base: position 100,822 of record NZ_JBYOKH010000011.1, read on the forward strand.
CTGCGCCGCAACATCCTACACAAAACCAGCAAACCCTGTTGTTATTAACAGTGGTATGCCTGTTGTTATTGACAGTGGTATGCTTTAATCCATTCCACATACAAGAACAACGGCAAGGCGCGTCCTTTTTTTCGCGCCTTTTGCTGCCGAACCGAGAATCACCATCATGAGCGACCAAATCAAGAACGTCAGTGACGCAAGCTTCGATGCCGATGTGTTGAAATCCGGCCAGCCGGTGCTGGTGGACTACTGGGCTGCCTGGTGTGGCCCCTGCAAGATGATTGCCCCGATCCTGGAAGAAGTCGCCACCGAGTACGCAGGTCGCCTGACGATCGCGAAGCTGAACGTGGACGAAAACCAGGGTACCGCCACCAAATACGGCATTCGCGGCATTCCGACCCTTATGCTCTTTAAAGACGGCCAAGCCGCCGCCACCAAAGTTGGCGCGCTGTCGAAGTCGCAACTCACCGCATTCCTGGACGGCGCGTTGTAAACTGCGTGCTGTGAACGAAGGCGCCGCCCTGGAGGCGGCGCTCATTCAATACCGCGCGAGCCCGTCCGTGGCGCGCCGCCAGAGCCCTCCTTTACTTTTCCCCCACCAATCACCGCGATGCACCTCAACGAACTGAAGGCGCTGCATGTCTCGCAGCTGCTGGAAATGGCCGCTGGCCTGGAAATCGAGAACGCCAACCGCCTGCGCAAGCAGGAATTGATGTTCGCCATCATGAAACGGCGCGCCAAGCAAGGCGAGCAGATCTTTGGCGACGGCGTCCTTGAAGTCCTGCCCGATGGCTTCGGTTTCCTGCGCTCGCCCGAGACCTCGTATCTGGCCAGCACGGACGACATCTACATTTCGCCGTCGCAGATCCGCCGTTTCAACCTGCACACCGGCGACTCGATCGAAGGTGAAGTCCGCACGCCGAAAGACGGCGAGCGCTACTTCGCGCTGGTCAAGGTGGACAAGGTCAACGGCGTGGCGCCCGAAGCGATCAAGCATCGCATCATGTTCGAAAACCTGACGCCGCTGCATCCGAACCGGACGATGCGTCTGGAACGCGACATCAAGAGCGAAGAGAACCTGACGGGCCGTATCCTCGACGTCTTCGCCCCGATCGGCATGGGCCAGCGCGGCCTGATCGTCGCCAGCCCCAAGTCGGGCAAGACGGTGATGATGCAGCACATCGCGCATGCCATCACCACCAACTATCCCGACGCGGTAATGATCGTCCTGCTGGTCGACGAGCGCCCGGAAGAAGTGACGGAAATGCAACGCACGGTGCGTGGCGAAGTGGTGGCGTCGACCTTCGACGAACCCGCTACCCGTCACGTGCAAGTGGCCGAAATGGTCATCGAAAAGGCCAAGCGCCTGGTCGAAATGAAGAAGGACGTCGTGATCCTGCTGGACTCGATCACCCGTCTGGCCCGCGCCTACAACACCGTGGTGCCGGCCTCCGGCAAGGTGCTGACCGGCGGTGTGGACGCCAACGCTCTGCAACGCCCCAAGCGCTTCTTCGGCGCAGCCCGTAACCTGGAAGAAGGCGGTTCGCTGACCATCCTGGGTACCGCGCTGATCGAAACCGGCAGCCGCATGGACGAAGTCATCTACGAAGAATTCAAGGGTACGGGCAACTCCGAAGTCCACCTTGAGCGTCGTCTGGCTGAAAAGCGCGTCTACCCGTCGATCAACCTGAACAAGTCGGGCACCCGCCGCGAAGAACTGCTGATCGCCCCGGACCTGCTGCAAAAGGTCTGGGTGCTGCGCAAGTTCATCCACGACATGGACGAAGTGCAATCCATGGAATTCATCCTGGACAAGATGCGCGCCACCAAGACCAACGCCGAATTCTTCGACATGATGAAGAAGAAGTAAGACAGGTCTTGCCCGCCATGAAAAAACCGCCATCCGGCGGTTTTTTTATTGGCCAATGGCTGGCTCAGTGCTCGATGTATTGGGGCATGCGGCCGCGGGGCGCCGCATCGGCCGGCCGCGGCGTCTGTTTGTCGGGCTCCTTGCCCGACCCGTCGATCGGTTCGATCCGGGGATCGTCCCAATTACCCGTCACCGAATACTCCATGGTCATCGCCCGCGCCAACGGTTGCTTGAGCAGCCATTGCGTGACGAACGCACCCAGGCCGATTAATGGGTTCACGGCCAGCGCCGTCACCATGGCCGCGCCGCTGGCGTCCAGGTTCGGAATCACCACTGCCTTCAGGTCCCAGCGCTCGCGGATGATATTGACCCCGCCCGCCAGGACGATCGTGGCCACGGGGCCGGTGATCTTGTAGCCTTCGGTGGACATTTGCCCGTCCGCCATCTTCACGCGCCCCCGGATGGTGTCGAACGGAAAGCCGTCGCGCAGCAGGTTGGTCGGGTTCACGTCCAGCCGGGCCAGCCGCTGCAGCGATTGGAGCGACAGCAACTCCAGCAGCCGCGCCGTGCGGGAGTTCACATGCATGAAACGGCCCTTGTCCAGGCTGACATCGACTTCGCCCGCCACGTCGGCGATGTTGTGGGTCCAGGGCAGATTCCGCCATGTCGCCTTGCCGACCGCCGAGCCTTCGCCGCCGGACACCATGTTCTCGAAGCCGATCCGATTCAAGAACTTGCCCAGGTCGACGAATTTGGCCGTGGCATCCACCGTCAGTCCCCGATCCGGCCCCTCCAGCCGCCAGTTGCCCGTGGCGTTCAGATTGGCCGCGTCGTTGGTGATCGACAATTTATCCAGGCGCCACTGGTGGCCGCGTTCCAGATTGGTGCCCACCACTTGAAGCTCGCCCACGTTCTTGCCATACAGGAAGAACTCCTTGGCTTGCAGGTCGATCGCCGGGATATCCGACAAGTCGTTGCCGGACGCCAGGGCCTTGTCGGCCTCGTTGGTGTCGTCGGCGCCGCCAAATGACAGGTGCTTCAGGCGGGCGGTGATCTGGCCGGCGATCGCACCCGAGGCTTCCCGCCACTCCAGCGACCCCGTCGCCTGCCGCGACTGGATATCCACCCGCCACTGCGCCGGCCCCGGCCGGGTCGCGTATAGCGTCAGGTCGTTCAGCGTGTAGCCGCTGGCGCGCAGCAGGCCGGTCGCCAGGCTGACGCGCTCGGGTTCCGGGAACACCGGCTTGGCCGCTGTTTTCTTGGCCCCGCTCTTGCCGGCGGGCGCGTCAAAGCCATCCAGCACGGTTTCCCACCCGTCCATGTCCAGTTCCGGCAGGCTGGCGTTCAGGCTCATTCCGCGCTCGGGCAAGCTGGCTGGCCGGCCGATGCCCAGTGCGCCCCGCGCAAAGTAAGACGGTGCTGCATCGCCCGGATCGCGCTCGAACAGCGCATTGACGTTTTCGCCCAGGCTTGCGGTCAACCAGCGCCGGCCCTTGGTGCCGCGGTCCTGCGCCGCGCCCCATTGCAGCTTCAGCAACTGGGACGACGAGGCGGGCTTGCCCGCTGGCGCCGGCATATCGATCGCCATGCCGGCCAGGTCGGACTCCATCGATATCTCGACCGAACCGCCCTTCTGGTATCCCACGCGGCCCTTGTAAGCGGCCTTGCCGCTGAAACGCGCCATGGACGGCGTATTGCTCAATTGCGACAAGCCCGAGCCGGCCAGGGTGCCGTCGAAATGCAGGGCATCCGACCCTTGCGCGAGCGTCCCGGAAATCTTGACCGGCCCGCCCAGGAACTGCGCCCGAATATCCTTGGCCTGGACGCCCTTCTCCGAAAACTCCAGATCACCGTGCATCTGGCTCAGCAAGGGCATTTCGGGCATGAAGGTGAAGGTGTTTTCCGAAAACACGATACGTCCCTGAACCTGGGTGTCGTCCGTGTTGAGCAGCGGCACTTTCAGCTTCAGCGGCAGGCGCCAGTCACCCGTGCCGCGAGCCTCGTCCAAAGCGCCGTCCAGCAGTTCGCCCAAGGGGGAATTCGCGGCCACCGCCAAATAGGCCGGAACGGGGCCCGAGGTCTCGCCATCAAGCAGCAGCTCAGCGTTGTGGTCCATATCGGGAATCGTCGCCGTCACGGCACCCAGGTTGACCGTCTGGCCCGCCCCAGTGCGCATTAGGGCGCCGCCCGGGCTGTCCAGCGTCAGGCTTACCTTGTCGATGCGGAAACTGCCGGACAGGTTCTCCAGCATGGGCCAGCCCTTGCGGTGCGGCCGGGCCGGCGCATAGTCGACCTTGGCGCCGGCATAGGCGCCGGCGATCACGAATTCACCCGCGACGCCCGGCGAATTGAACGGAAAGTCGTCCAGGTCCCCTTTCAGCGTGATGGCGGCCGAACGCATTTCGCCCGCCGGCAAGCCGGTAGCCAGCCACTCGCGGGCGTCCGCATTAACCTCCAGGGGCAGGTAGCGGTGTATGGACGGCATCGAACCGCGCACCATCGTGCCGCGCATGTCGGCGCTGCCCGCCGCCGTCTTGCCCTCGCGCCGCCATTGACCCTGCAAGCGCACCTCCAGGTCATCGTTAACCACATGCAATTGCGCCACGTCCACGAACCAGTTCTGGGCGTCCGGCCCCTTGATCTGGGCATCCAGCGCCAGCTCGCGCGCCGCCAGCGTGGGTTCTTCGAATACGCCCGGCAGCGTCACCCGCAGCTGCTGCACCGCGCCCTTGATCGACGCGTCCGCCGCGCCCGGGCTGCGTGCGAGCGGCAAGTCGTCGATCTGCATGAAGTCGCCGGGCAGGCCCTGTATGCGAAATTGGCCCGAAGCGCCGCTTACCGCGGGGCCGTCCTTGCCCGCCGACCAGTTCACGCCCCTGACGGCGATGTCCGAGGTCAATTCGGTGAATTTACCCCGGTCCAGTTGCAGCCAGGCCCGGCCCGCGATCCGGCCAGCAACCTGGGGCGGCTTTACCCATGGCGCCCAGGCCAGCGGCTCCACGTCATCGGCTTCGGCGTAAAGCTGACCGCTCCAGTTTGCGGGATTGGCGGCGTTCGCGGCGAACAGGCTGCGGTTGAATTCCCCACGCAGCTCCACCTTGCGGGCCAGGGCCTCGCCGGCGGAGGCCTGCAGCACAAAGCGGTGCGACAGGCTGCCATTGCGCATCAGGAAATCGACGCTGTTCAAGGTCAGCGCCGGCGCTTGACGCAAATCGTCCTGCCAGACGACGGTCGCGTCACGTATCAGCAGTTCACGCTGGGCAACGAGCCAGCGCAGGGCCGGATGGTTCAGGTCGGACTCATGGTCACTGGCATTCAGGTCGATGTCCTGCCCGGCCACCCACAGATGATTGGCGGTGTCGCGCCGCAGGGTGAGTTCGGGCTTTTCCACCCGCAAGCGCACCAGCGTGGGCGACAACGCCAGGATGCTGCGCCACGCCAGCACGGCCGAGACGGAAGGCAGGGTCAGGACCGGTGCGGCTTCGTCGTCGTAAACCTGTACGGCAGTAAGATCGAGTTTGGGATTCAGCCCCTGCCAGTTGGCCTGGATGCCGCCGATGGTGACGCGCGCGCCCAGCGTCTGGCTGGCGTACGCCTCTATCTGCGGACGCCACTGATCCACGCGCGGCAAAACCCAGTAACGTACGCCCAGGAGACCGATGGCCACCACGCCATAAATAGTCAGCGCGACCCAAAACAGGCAGCAGAGCACGCGACGCGCGTGCGGCGTGGGGACGGTGTTTGAAACAGACACGGATCGTGTGTGGTGGGCAGGAGAAGATGTCTTGCGGTATCGTCCCCACTTATACCTGAAACGCGCCCATTCGTCTCCCGCCCTTACGCCATGTCATCGTCTCCTATGCTTGCCCCCGCCCTTGCCTGGTCCGGTCACCTGCGCCGCCGCCTGGATGCCCATCCCGATCTGGCCGCCTGGCTGACGGACGCCGTGCAAGAGCCAGTTACTCCGGCCCGCCTGGCGCAATGGCAGGCTGAATTGGCCGGGCCTGACGCCACCCCTACGCTGCCCGTGGACACCTGCCGCATGGTGCTGCGCAAGCTGCGCGAGCGCGTGTTCAGCACGTTGATCGTGCGCGACCTGGCGGGCCAGGCAGACCTGGAGGAAGTGGTCGGCGCGATGACCACGCTGGCCGATATCGCGGTGGCCGCAGCCTACCGCAGCGTGGCGGCGGAGCTGGCGGCCGTGCACGGCGTGCCGCGCGATCCGGCTACCGCCAAGCCGCAGGAAATGCTGATCGTCGGCATGGGCAAACTCGGCGGCTGCGAACTGAACGTGTCGTCCGACATCGACCTGATCATGCTGTACGGCGAAGAAGGCGAAACCGACGGCCCGCGCCGCATCAGCCATCACGAGTTCTACGGCCGCCTGACGCGGCGCATGATGCCGGTCATTTCCGAAGTGGACGCCAACGGCCAGGTATTCCGCACCGACTTGCGCCTGCGCCCCGACGGCGACTCCGGCCCGCTGGCCTGGAGCCTGGACGCGCTTGAGCACTATCTGATTGGCCAGGGCCGCGAGTGGGAACGCTATGCCTGGCTGAAGGCCCGCCTGATGCCCGCCCAGGCCTTCGAAGGCAGCGACAGCGCGCCGCAGGCCCGGCAGTTGGAAAGCCTGCGCGTGCCGTTCGTCTATCGCAAATATTTCGATTTCGACGCGCTGGCCGCGCTGCGCGCGCTGCGCGAGCGCATCCGCCAGGACTGGCAACGGCGAGCCATGGCGCGCAACGGCATCGACAGCGCCAACAACATCAAGCTGGGTGACGGCGGCATCCGCGAGATCGAGTTCGTCGTGCAATTGGCCCAGTTGATCCGAGGCGGCCGGATGCCCGCGCTGCAAAAGCGCGGCCTGCTTGAAGCGCTGCACGCCGAACAACTGGCGGGCCTGGTACCGGAAGACGACGCGCGGAGGCTGGAGGAAGCCTACCGCTACCTGCGCCGCACCGAACATGCCTTGCAGTACCGCGAAGACGAGCAGACCCATCTGCTGCCCGGCGATCCGGCCCAGCGCGCCGCGCTGGCCGCCGCCCTGGGCATGAGCCCGGAAGCATTCGAAAGCACGCTTGCCGCGCACCGCAAGTTCGTCTCGCAGACCTTCCGCAACGTGTTCCGCATGGTGGGCATGGGCGACGCTGAAGACACCAGCATGCCGGCCGACGACGCTCCCGAAACGCCCGACAACGAATGCGAGCTTGCCGAACAGATCCGACAGGCCTTCGGCGACGAAGCGCAAGACCTGCTGCGCCGAACCGAAACCCTGCTGGGCAGCCACCGCGTGCGCAGCCTGCCCGACAGCAGCCGCCGCCGCATGGAAGCCTTGCTGCCGGCCGCCCTGCGCGCCGCGCGCCAGACCCCGGCGCCGTTGGACGCGGCCGTCCGCCTGTTTGACCTGATCGAAAAGATCGCGCAGCGCAGCGCCTACCTGGCGCTCTTGGCCGAATACCCGGATACGCTGGCGCGCGTGGCGCGCATGGTCGCCGCCAGCCCCTGGGCCGCGCAGTACCTGACCCAGCATCCCTTGCTGCTGGACAGTCTGATCGATTGGCGCACGCTGTTCGAACCCTTGGACTTCGCACAGATCGCCCGGCAACTGACCGCCGACCTGGACGCCTGCAAGCTGCCCGACGGCGATCCCGACATCGAGCGCCAGATGAACCTGATGCGCGACGTGCAGCGCCAGGCCAGCTTCCAATTGCTGGCGCAGGATCTGGAAGGCGAGCTCACCGTCGAAAAACTGGCGGACCAGTTGTCGGCGCTAGCCGACCTGCTGCTGGCCGAAACCATCCGCCGCGCCTGGCCGCTCGTGAACAAGGTGCCGGGCGCCCTGCCCCATTTCGCCGTCATCGCCTATGGCAAGCTGGGCGGCAAGGAACTGGGCTATGCCTCGGACCTGGATCTGGTTTTCCTGTTTGACGATCCGCGCGAGGACGCGGCCGAGGTCTACGCGAAACTGGGCCGGCGCATGACGTCCTGGCTGTCGACCATGACCTCGTCTGGCCGGCTCTACGAGGTGGACCTGCGCCTGCGGCCGGACGGCGATGCCGGGCTGCTGGCGGTTTCGATGGAAGCCTTCGAGCAATACCAGAACAAGCATGCCTGGGCCTGGGAGCATCAGGCGTTGACCCGCGCGCGCCATGCTGCGGGCGATGCCGACGTGGGCGCCCGGTTCGAGAAGATCCGCGAAGCCATCCTGGTGCAGCCCCGCGACCAGGCGGCGCTGCGCGCTGAAGTGCTGGCCATGCGTGAAAAAATCAATGCCGGCCACCCGAACACCAGCCAGAAGTTCGACTTAAAGCATGACCGGGGCGGCATGGTCGATGTGGAATTCGTCACGCAGTACCTGGTGCTGTGCTACGCGGGAACGCACCCGGTGCTGGTGCGTAACCTGGGCAACATCACCCTGCTGCGCCTGGCCAGCGAGGCCGGCCTGATCGCGCCTGAACTGGCCACGCGTGCCGCCGACGCCTACCGCACCCTGCGCCGCGTGCAGCATCAGCTGCGCATGCAGGGGGTGGAGAAAGCGCGCGTGGGGCCGGAACAGCTGGTGGAGGAACGCGCTGCGGTGCGCGAGCTCTGGGACGCGGTGCTGGGCTAAGCCCGGCAACTCGCGGTAAAATAAGGGGTTTTCCGCCTTTTTTGCCTGCAAGCCATGTCCGAACTCGTCCGCCCCAAGCTTGACCTCCCCGCTGGCCGCAGCAAGGTGCTGATGCACTCCTGCTGCGCGCCCTGTTCCGGCGAAGTCATGGAAGCCATGACGGCCTCCGGCATCGACTACGCGATTTACTTCTACAACCCGAACATCCATCCGGTCAAAGAGTACGAGATCCGCAAGCAGGAGAACATCCGCTTCGCCGAACAGCACGGCATCGAATTCATCGATGCCGACTACGACATGGACAACTGGTTCGACCGCGTCAAGGGAATGGAAAACGCCCCCGAACGCGGCGAACGCTGCACCGCCTGCTTCGACATGCGCTTTGAGCGCACCGCGCTGTACGCGCACGAGCACGGGTTCGACACCATCACCAGCTCGCTCGGCATTTCGCGCTGGAAGGACATGAACCAGATCAACGGCTGCGGCGAACGCGCCGCCGCCCGCTACGACGACCTGGTCTACTGGACCTACAACTGGCGCAAGGGCGGCGGTTCCGCCCGCATGATCGAAATCAGCAAGCGCGAGAACTTCTATCAGCAGGAATACTGCGGCTGCGTCTATTCCCTGCGCGACACCAACCGCCACCGCCGTTCGCAAGGCCGCGACCGCATCCATATCGGCGTGAAGTTCTACGGCAAGGAAGACCTGATCAACGAAGAGCTGCTCTGAGCCCAGCGCAGCAGTGATCCGGCCGGGTGGACCCTAGCGCGCCTGCCGGCGGTATTCCGAGGGCGACGCGCCATACCGCTTGCGGAACGCGTGGCTGAATCGCGCTGCGTCCGAAAACCCGAACCGGTAGGCGATATCGCCGATCTGCCTCACGGACTGCGTCGCGTCGCACAGCGCCTCCCGGCTGCGCTCCAGCCGGGCGCTGAGGATGAAATCGGCAGGCGTGGTGGCTGCCAGCGCGAACAGGTTGTACAGATAGCGCCGCGACATCCGAAACGCCGCGGCCGCGGATGCCGGCGACAAGGCCGGATCGTGCAGGTTTTCAAGAATGTGCTGCTGGACGCGGCGCAACTGCGCCTGCTTCAGGCCCGCCTGGTCTTGCTCGGCCTGCCCCCCGGCCCGCTCGCTGATATCCAGCCCCATCATCTGCAATACCGCATTGGCCGCATCGCGCGCCGCGCTTTCGGACAAGTGGGCGTGTTCGCCCAACGCCACGCGCAACAGGTCCATGGCCATGCGGCCACAGCCATGCTGGCCGCTGAAATTGCGGGCCACGGCGTTCTGCATATACGGTTGCCAGGCCTCGGTCTGCTTGCCCGGCACCTGCATCACCAAAAAATGCGCGCCGTCATCCACATCGACCTCGTACGGCCGGGTGGTGTCGTAAATGCTCCACTCCCCCGGCATCAGCAAGGCGGTGCGATTCGATTGGCGGATTTCGCTGCGGCCCGCCAATTGCAGCGTGACCTTGTAGCCGGCTTCCTCGGCACGGGCCGCAAGCAATTTGCTGCGACGTACGCGTTGCGCGCTGCTGTGCAATTCGCTGACCTGCATCCAGCCCAGGCAGCCCACCGCCACGCTGTTGCGAAAACGCGTGGGGAATACAGCGGATACTTCCAGTGGCACGAACGTGCTGCTGATACTTTCCTGCCAGCTGGCGCAATCCAGGAAGTGCCTGGGCGCGCTGTGCAAAAGGGATGATGACATGGCGACTCCGGCGTCTCGAAACGGCGTGCCTTTTGTGCCGTGGACAGCCCGCCCGGCGGCACAGCTACAGCGTTGAATGGAAATGCTGCCTCTTTCTAGCACTGCGCGTCGGGAGGGAGTATCGGTGACAACCCCTAACTGCCTGCCGGTCTACGGTTTCCTGTCGCTGCCATACGAGTATTCGGACAACGTGAATCCCATCGACGTGAGCTTTTCAGCCAGTTCGTGGCGCACCGGCACCACGTCGTCGTAGCGATTCGGCCGCGCTGCCGCAACCTCCGCTTCGGTATAGGGTTTGAAATCCGCCGGCAACTGGGCCCTGCTGAATTCGCCCAGCACCCAGTTCAGCACCGCCGCAAGCTCGGCGTTGCTCAGTTGCGAATGCGCGGCGCCCGGCACGCGAATCAAGTATTCGCGGCCCGCCGGCAGATGCGTGAACGCGCCGACCGATTGGCGGAAGTCCGGTATGCCATGCGGGCTGCTGCCCCGGCCATCCACGCGGTGGCAGCCTGCGCACTGCAGCACATAGTCGGCGCGCACGGCTTGCCGCAGACGCTCAGCATCGGCGGCGTCCCGGGCGGCAATGCCGCCTTCCTGCGCCGCCGCGCCCTGCATCGCGCACAGCAGGACGGCAAGGGAAATTCCCCCGCGCCATCCTGCCGACGGCCGCCCCCAAGGCCTCATGGCTTGGGCGCTGCCTTGGGTTGTGGCTTGGCCAGCCCCACGATCACCGAGGTCGTGCAGTGGAAGATCGACGACTCGTTGGACATGCACCAGTTCACGTCGTTATGCAGGAACATCTGGTAGCCCGGACGTTCGCGTTCGGCCGACGCGCACATGCACTTGCCGCAAGCCGTCTTACCGCAGCAGTCGTTGTAGCTGATGAGGTAGTCCTTGCCATCCAGCGGATTGTGGCACGTTCCCACCCATGACACGGCCGACGGCGACGTGCCGGGCGGGCATGACGTCATGCTGCCGCCGCAGCACGAGCACAGGAAGCCGTCCACCGCGCAGTAGCGCCAGTAATCGCAGGCCGTGTCGTCCATCTGCGGCTTCTTGCCCGCCGCAGGGGCCGAACGCGCCACCGGCAGCACCGGCATCAGGAACGCGGTTCCCACCAGCAGCTTGCCGATACGGTTCAGCACGCTGCGGCGCGACGTGGTGTGCGCGACGGAGCGCGTAGCGCGCTCGCCAAGTTTATCCAGCCAATGCATTGCCGCTCTCCTTGCGGGAAATCCGGGTCTCGTCCATGCCCGCGGCCAGGAAATCCTGTACCGACGCCACGCCCAGTTCCTTGGCCGTGAACAGGCTTTCCAGCTGCTCACGGGAATTGATCAGGCCCTTGGCGCGCAAGACGCCCGACTCGTCGATCAGCACCGCGTACGGCAATTTGCTGATCTGGAACTTCATGCCCAGTTCGGTCGACAGCAGATACGGGAACCGTTCCAGCCCGGCCTGCTTGTAGAACGCCAGGTGCTCGGGCATTTCGCCGTCGCTGGCCAGCACGATGCGCAGCCAGGCGCTTTCGGTACTGGCCACCGATTTGAGGATGGGCAGCAGCTTCTTGCACACGGGGCAGGTGGGCGACAGGAAGAACAGCAGTTGGCTGTGCTGCCCGCGTTCGCCGATGGTGATGCGGCGCCCCAGCAGGTCGGGCAGCGCAAAGCGCGGTGCGGCCTCGCCCACAGCGGGCCCCTTGTCCATCGTCAGCGCCCCCATCGGCGCCACGCGTTCGTACAGCACGCCGATCTGACGCGACAGGGCCAGGATGACCAGCACCAGGCACAGCACCACGCCCCACAACAGGAAATTGGAAATGATCAAGGCATCCATATGAAACTCCTTCAAAGATTCCGCAGCTTGAGATGCGAGGCCAAGAGGTGATTGGCAGTGAAGTACAGGCCCACGGCGGTCATCGCCAGGCCGAAAACCGCAGCGGCGTCCGCCCATTGCAGATGGCGCGATTGCCCAGCCGCCGCGATCAGCACCGGTGCCGTCCATAGCGCCAGCACCGCATTGCGCAGCACCAGCCACCACGACAGCCCGCCGCCCTGCGCGCCGTCGCGCCCCCGGGAGGCGGGGCCGCCGCAGCCGCAATCGATGTCGCGGTGCCCGCGCGCCAGGTTGTAGGCCAGCCCCAGCGTCGCCACCAGCAACACCAGCAAGGCCAGCGCCGCGCCCCAAGCCTGGAGCGAGGGCATCAGCAACATGGCGCCCGCCGCGGCTTCCGCCAGCGCATACCCACGCGCGAACGCGCCGCTCAGGCTGGAAGGCAGGATCTCGTAGGCGGCGACGGCGCGGGAGAACCCCGCCAGGTCTTTCAGCTTTTCAAGCGCCCCCAGCAGCAGCACGCACGCCAACGCGGCGCTAGCGCCATAGAGCAGGACCGGATCGTTCATTTCGGGCCTCCTGTGGGTTGCGGTTCGACTTGCAACGCGGTCTCGCCCGCCGCCTGGATCGTGGTCTTGAACACGGGGGCCACGGGCGCCGCGTCATAGATGTTGACGTTGCCCCCGTCGATGGTGAACAGGCGCGGCTTGTCGTCTTGCGAGACCGACATCGACAAGGCGTTCTTGCCGGGCACGCGCGCCAGGCGCTTGTGCGTGGCCAGGTCGTACACCCAGATCTCGGCGGCGGGCGTCTTGTGCGTGCCTTCCGCGCCATTCGGATGCATGCCCACGTACAGCCGCTTGGACGCCCGATTGATGGCCAGCAGGTTGTAGCCACCGGGCCGCCAGCCGCGGTCCTTGCCCGACGCGTCCAGCAGCGACCACGGGGCGCCGAAGCTGACTTCCTTGCCGCTGAAGTCGGCGCTGTAGACGTTGCCGTTGTAGGACACGAAATAGAAGGTATCGCCCACGTTCTCGGTATGCGTGAAGATGGGGTCTTTCTCAAGCTCGAACATCGGTTTGCTGCGCTGCTGGCCGGCGGGCTTGCCGGCGGCATCCAGGTCGATGGTCAGCAGGCCGCCGTCGCCGCAGATGGTGGCAAAGCTGCGCGGACGCGAGGGCAGCGGGATGATGCTCCAGCACCCTGCCGCGGCCGTGACCTCGTCGGCGAACTGGCGGGTCTTCAAGTCCACCACCGTGACCGATGTCGCAGGCGTGGCGTTCTGCACGAACAACAGTTCGCCGTCGGTGCTCTGGCGCAGGTAGTTGCGGTAGTTCAGCGCCTGCGCGCGCTTCTGCGGAATCGGCACTTCGTACTTGGGAGTCAGCGTCTCGGCGTCCCAGGCCTCGATCACGTCGGTGCGCTTGCCCCGGTTGAGCCGTTCGTAATAGGTCGTCATGACATAAATATCGCGGCCGTCTGCCGACACCGTCATGTGGCCGTTGAATGACGTGGGCACCAGCCCCAGGAATTTCCCGGAATCGCCGTCGTAAATGTTGACCCGGCTGTCGACCAGGTGGTTGAAGGCCGCATCCATCACGTACAGCCGGTGCGGCGTGGCCGGGGGCAAGCGGGTGCCGCCCTTGAGTTCTTCCACGGGCAGGTCCGCCCAGGCCAGGCCCGTGGCGCTTGCCAGGGCGGCGCACAGCGCCCACCGTCCGGCCCGCGATGCGCGTGATGTGGCTCGAAGCGCAATCATCGATATTCTCCTCTCATGATCCGGTTTCCTAGAACGCGTAGACGTAGCGCAACTGCACGCCCCGCATCCGCGGCCCGTTCTCGACCTTCAGGTCGTGGATGTACTGCATCTGAATCTGGTTGGCGTCGTTGATCTGATGCGTCAGTTCGACGGCCAGCTGGTGATTGCGCGCGCTGGTAGCGACGGTTTCGCCCGAGGACGTCTCGCGCCCGCCGGTTTCATAGCGATAGCGGATGCCCGTGTAGGTGTCGGGCGTCAGGTTGGTGGACGCCAGCGCAAAGAAGCGGAACGACGGGTCTTTCTTCAGCGTCTGCCCGTACCAGTCGGTGTTGCGTCCGTAGATTTCCACTTCGGCGATGGCCTCCAGGAACGTGGATTCGCCCACGCCCTTGACGAACGAGAAGTCCTGGATGGTGGACCACCGGTTCTTGCCCGGAGACACGTCCGGACGCGAGCGGTCGTAGCGGCCCACCGGCGCCACGATGAAGGGCTCCCAGGCGAACCAGGTCTTGGTCTGCTCATTGTTGTACAGCCAGATCGCCGAGCCCAGCGTCACGTCGCCAATGCCGGTCTGGTGGTCGCCCGGCGCGCCGGGCAAGTCCAGCGACGTCCGGTACATGGGCACGATGAATTCCAGCTGCACGGTCTTGCCGTAGAAATCGCGGTAGTGCATCTGGCGATAGATCAACGCGTTCACGTCCAGGGACGCGCCGTCCACCCGCTTGCCTTCCGAGTACAGCCCCGACGAGCGCAGGCCCGCCAGGTACCCCGCCACGATGTTGGTGCCCACAGGCGCCGGTATCCAGTCGCGTGCGCTGGGGTCGCCCGCCCAAGCCGGCTGCGTCGCGCTCGCCCATGCCAGCACCAGCGCGGCGCCCGCCCGGGCGCGGCCATATATCTTGCTTGCCATGCACTTCCCCTTGGTCTTGCGAACGCGCCGCCGCCGGTATCTCCCGGCTTGGCCAGCGCGCCGCTACGTTCTAGTACGCGATGCAGACGGACTTCTTCTCCAGGTACATCTCGATCACGGCACGGCCGTGTTCGCGGCCGATGCCGGATTGCTTGAATCCGCCAAACGGCATGTTGGGATCCAGCATGTTGTGGGTGTTGACCCACACCGTGCCCGCGTCGATGCGCGGGATCAGGCGCTGCACGCGCGACAGGTCATTGCTCCAGAGGCTGGCGCCCAGGCCGAAGGCGCTGTCGTTGGCCAGCCGCACGGCGTCATCCAGCGTGTCGAACGGCTGCGCCACGACGACGGGGCCGAAGATCTCTTCCTGTGCGATGCGAGCGTCTTGCCGCACGTCGGTAAAGACGGTGGGCTGCACGAAATAGCCCGCGCCGTCACCGGCGCCGCCGCCCGCCAGCACGCGACCGCCTTCGGCCCGGCCGATACCGATGTAATCCATGACGCGCTGTTGATGCCGGGCCGAGATCAGCGGCCCGATCTGCGTGGCCGCGTCAAAACCGGAGCCCAGCGTCAGGCTGGCTGCCACATCGGCCAACCCCTGCACGACTTTGGCGTACAGGCCCTGCTGCACATACAGGCGCGACCCGGCCGTGCAGACTTGACCCTGGTTGAAGAAGATGGCCGCGGCGGCGCCCTGGACGGCGCGGTCGACGTCGCAATCGTCCAGCACGATCACGGGCGACTTGCCGCCCAATTCCAGCGACACACGCTTCATGTCGTCCATCGCGGCCCGCCCGATCAGCTTGCCGACCTCGGTAGAGCCGGTGAACGCGATCTTGTCGATGCCGGGATGCGCCACCAGCGCGGCGCCTGCGGTTTCGCCGCGCCCCGTGATCACGTTGACCACGCCGGGCGGAAAGCCGGCTTCCAGCGCGAGTTCGGCCAGCCGCAAGGCGGTCAGGGGCGTTTCCTCGGCGGGTTTGAGCACGACGGTGCAGCCGACGGCCAACGCCGGCGCGATTTTCCACACCGCCATCAGCAGCGGGAAGTTCCACGGGATGATCGCGCCCACCACGCCGACGGGCTGCGCCAGGGTGTAGGCGCTGTATTCGACGCCTGGCGGAAAGGGGATCGACAAGGACAGGGTGTCGCCCGTGATCTTGGTGGCCCAACCGGCCATGTAGCGCAGCCACTGGGCGCCCGCGCCCACTTCCAGCCCTTGGGCGATACCCAGGAGCTTGCCGTTGTTCAACGTTTCCAGCCGGGCCAGTTCGGTGCCGTGCTGCTCCAGCAGGTCTGCCAGCTTCAGCAGCAGACGTTCACGGCCTGCGGGCAGCATGTCGTGCCAGGGCCCGGAGGCAAAGGCGCGGCGCGCGGCCTGGACCGCCAGGTCCACTTGCGCGGGGCCGGCATCCGGCTGATGCGCGATGACC
The DNA here is from genome assembly GCF_057799415.1 of Achromobacter sp. 18P8.1.1. Classification (NCBI taxonomy): domain Bacteria; kingdom Pseudomonadati; phylum Pseudomonadota; class Betaproteobacteria; order Burkholderiales; family Alcaligenaceae; genus Achromobacter; species Achromobacter sp. 18P8.1.1. Next base: position 116,950 of record NZ_JBYOKH010000011.1, read on the forward strand.
TGGCCCGTAGCCGGGTCGTAGACGGGGATCGGCTTGCCCTGCCCTTCATGCACCGGCTTGCCGTCGATCAGCATGAATTCCCTGATCGCGCCCAATTCCGGGCGGTCGCCCCCTGCCGGGCCGGCGGTCGAATCGCTTGGGAAAGACATCTGAAGCTCCAACGAAAAGTGTGGGAGCCAGAATAGCAACGGCATTTCAGGCTGGCTTGTCGGGCCGTGCATGGGGATTTGTCATTCTGCGCACGCGGACCTTGCATGAAAAAGGCCAGACCAACCGCGCTTTGGCGGTCGACCTGGCCCATTGCAGGCTCGCCAGGGAGCCCGCGCGGCGGATATCGCCGATCAGTCCAGCATCAGCACCGTGGCGCCCGTGGTCTTGCGCGAGGCCAGCGCGGTCTGCGCTTCGCCCACTTGCTCCAGGCTGTAGCGCTGGTCGATACGGACCTTGATCTTCTTCTTCAGCACCAGGTCGAACACCTCTTCGGATGCGGCTTGCAGCTTTTCCAGCGTGTTCACATGCACGCCCAGCGACGGACGCGTGACGTACAGGCTGCCCTTCTGGTTCAGCACGGCCAGGTTGACGCCGGCGACGGGGCCGGAGGCATTGCCGAAGCTGACCATCAGCCCGCGCGGCTCGATGCAGTCCAGCGAGGTTTCCCAGGTGTCCTTGCCCACGCCGTCATACACCACCGGCACCTTCTTGCCGCCGGTCAGTTCCAGCACGCGTTCCGCGACGTTCTCGCGCGAGTAGTCGATGGTTTCCCAGGCCCCGTTGGCGCGGGCCAGTTCCGCCTTTTCCGGGCTGGAGACCGTGCCGATCAGCTTCACGCCCAGGGCCTTGGCCCATTGGCAAGCGATCAGGCCCACGCCGCCGGCGGCCGCGTGGAACAGAATGGTTTCGCCGCCTTGCAGGCGATAGGTCTGGCGGAACAGGTACTGCACCGTCAGGCCCTTGAGCATCAGCGCGGCGGCTTCATCGAAACCGATGCCCTTGGGCACCTTGACGACCTGGTTGGCCGGCACGTTGCGCGCTTTGGCGTAGGCACCGATGGGGCTCTGGCCGTAGGCGACGCGGTCACCCTTCTTCAGATGCTTGACGTCTGCGCCCACGGCGGTGACCACCCCGGCAGCTTCAAAGCCCAAGCCGTGCGGCAGCGGATGCGGATACAAGCCCGTGCGGAAATAGATATCGATGAAATTCAGGCCGGCGGCGTGCTGTTCGATGGTGACTTCATTGGCGGCGGGCGGCAGGACTTCCACCTCGACCAGCTTCAGGACTTCGGGACCACCGTGCTGCTCGATACGAATTGCCTTGACGAGATTGCTGGCCATGCTGGCCTCCTTTCATGGGAAATAAATGGGGTGTAACCGGGAAAACCAGACTTCAGCGCGGCGGGCGAGCCTCGCGCAGCGTGGCGGACGCCTGCTTGCCGGCGCCAACGCCCATCAGGGCGAGTACACCGGCCAGCACCAACGCGGTCCCTGCCATCTGCCATACGGTGATGGGCTCATTCAGGAACCACGACGCCAGGAACAGCACCGACACCGGCCCCACCATGCCCAGCAGCGACGCCGTGGGCGCGCCAATCAGCGACACCGCCCACATCAGCATGAAGACCGGCACCACCGTGTTCAGCGTGGCATGGATCACGGAATATCCGTAGACCCCGGCCGGTTGAATCAGCATCGACGGCGGATGAATCACGAAAAACTGGATGATGCAGGCCACGCACGACACCAGCATGGCATAGGCCACCAGGCGCGTCGGGCCGACCCGCTTGATCAGTTCGCCAGAACAAATCAGGTAGACAGAATAGCTTGCCGCCGAGCCAAAAACGAACAAAGACCCTAACAGCACCTCGCCACCGCCGCCAAAGGACAGGTCGTGGGCGAACACCAGCACCACGCCCGCATAGGACAGCACCATGGCGAGCCACTGCCGGCGCTCGACCGGCCGCTTGAACCAGAACGCCGACAGCAGCACCACGAGCGAGGGCGACAGGAAGAGGATCAGGCGCTCGAGGCTGGCGGTGATATACCGCAGGCCCAGGAAATCCAGGAAGCTGGACAGGTAGTAGCCCAGCAGGCCCAGCACGATGACCTGCACACGTTCCTTGGCCGTCATGACCACGATTTCGCCGCGGGCGGCGCGGCGCGACTGATGCCAGGCCACGGCCGCGAAGAACGGCATGGCGAACAGCATGCGGAAGGCGATGAGGGTGACCGCGTCGATGCCGTAGCGGTAGGTGAATTTGACGACGATCGCCTTGGCCGAAAACAGCACCGCGCCAAGCGTCGCCATGAGGATTCCGGCCGCGCGGCCGGACAGGTAGGAAGGCGGCAAAAACTTGGCAAGACGATTCATGCGATGATTTTAGATTCAGTGCAAAGCGATTTGCACGCCCATCTATGCTTTTTGGCATCAAATTCCCCTACGCATGACCCGACAACGCGCTCTGACCCAAATCCATATTGCCGCCGTGCTATTCGGCCTGACCGGCGTCTTCGGGGAGTTGATCCAGGCCAGCGCCGCCGTCATCACGCTGGGGCGGGCGATCTTCGCGGTGATTTCGCTGGGCGTGTTTGCCCGCATGCGTCGCAAGCCCCTGCTGGGCGTCCTGACGCCCGCACAGTTGTTCGTGCTGGTGATCGCCGGCGCGCTGCTGGCCACGCACTGGGTCACCTTCTTCATTTCGGTCAAGGTCGGCGGCATCGCCATCGCCACGCTGGGCTTCGCCAGCTTTCCTGCCTTCATCACGCTGTTCGAAGGTCTGATCTTCCGGGAGCGCATCCGGGCGGCCGAGTGGATGCTGCTGGGGCTGGTTACCGCCGGCTTGGTCCTGGTCACGCCGTCTTTCGACTTCGCCGACCAGGGCACGATCGGCCTGGCATGGGGGCTGCTGTCCGGCCTGACCTTCGCCCTGCTGGCCCTGAGCAACCGCCGGTCGGCCTCTGGCATGGACCCGATGCAGGTGGCCTGCTGGCAGAACGTGGTGGTGGCGCTGGTCATGGTGCCGTTCGCCGTGGGCCAGTTGCCCGCCTTGCCCGCCGTGGATTGGTTCTGGCTGGCCTTGCTGGGCGTTTTCTGCACGGGACTGTCGCACTACCTGTTCGTCTCCAGCCTGACCCGCCTGAATGCACGGACCGCCGGCCTGGTGATCGCCCTGGAACCCGTCTACGCCATCGCCTTCGCGTGGGCGCTTTTCAGCCAGGAGCCCACGCCGCGCATGATTGCGGGCGCCGCCCTGATCGTGGCCGCCATCGTCTGGTCGGGCCTGCGCAAGAGCGCGGCCACGGAAGCCGGTCCGGCCCCAAAAACACAGCCTTGACAATAACTGACTAGGCAGTAAAATTCGGCGCATGAATGCCGAAACTCCCCCGCCGTCGTCAGATACTCCTACCCACTACCGCAACGACAACCGCTGCATGGTGGAAGACAACGCCGGCTACCTGATCAAGCTTGCCTATCATTCCCTGACCCGGATGCTGGACCAGGAAATGGCCCCGCTGGGCCTGACCGCCATGCAATGGCGGCCGCTCGCCATGGTGTTCCTGGGCCGTGCCGATACCCCCGCCGAACTGGCGCGGCTGAACGACATGGACACCGGCGCCATGACCCGCGCGCTAGACCGCCTGGAAGCCAAAGGCCTGCTGCGCCGCACGCGCAGCCAGACTGACCGCCGCGTCGTGAAGATCGAACTCACGGAATTGGGCGAGGCCAAGGCCCGCGAAATCCCCCCGAATATCGCTCGTTCGCTGAACCATCACCTGCGGGGTTTTTCGGCGGACGAAGTCACTCAGTTGATGCATTTCATGCGCCGCATGATCGCCAACGGCTCCGCCTCCAGCGCCGCGCCTGAACGCTGACGGCGCTCTCCCCTGCGCGCCCCGCCCCATTCACCTGGGGTTTTATTTGGCATAATATTTGCCTAGGCAAATACAGATTAATCAATTACTTTCAGCAAACAGTCAGGATGAAACGCCTTCTTTCTACCGTATTGGTGCTGGCCCTGAGCGGTTGCGCACTGATGGAACCCGGGCCCGAGCCCGTTGCGGCGCTGGATGCAGCCAAGCTGGGACTGACCGGCGGCCAAGATACGGCCTGGCCTAACACGCAATGGTGGCAGCGCTACGGCGACACCCAACTCAATGCCCTCATGGACGAAGCGCTGGCCAACAGCCCGTCGATGAGCGCCGCGCAAGCCCGCCTGGCCAAAGCCAATGCCGCCGTCAGCACGGCCCGCGCTCCACTGATGCCCCGCGTGGATGCCGATTACTCGCTGACCCGCGAACACCTCTCGTCGGACTACATCTACCCGGCCCCGCTGGGCGGCTCCGTCGTCAGCGACAACCGGCTGGCGCTGGACTTCAGCTATGAGCTGGACTTCTGGGGCAAGAACCGGTCGCGCCTGAAGTCGGCCGTGTCCGACCGCGAAGCGGCCGTCGCCGACGCGCAAGCCGCCCGCAATATGCTGGCCAGCGCCACGGTCCGCGCCTATCTGAACCTGCAGAATGCCTTTGCGCAGCGCGACGTGCTCAAGCGCGTGATCGCGCAACGCGCCGACGTGCTGTCCCTGACGCAGGGCCGCTACACCGCCGGCCTGGACACCCAGGTGGAAGTGAAGCAGGCGGAATCGTCGCTGGCCGCCGGCCGCGTGGAATTGACCCAGACCGAAACCACGCTGGCACAGCTGCGCAACCAGGTCGCCGCGCTGACCGGCGCGGGCCCGCAACGCGGCCAATCGCTCGTGGCTGTCGACTTGACCGCCCCCGCAGGGGTAGTGCCGGCCCAAATCCCGCTGGATCTGCTGGGCCACCGCCCCGATGTCGTCGCGTCCCGCTGGCGCGCCGAGGCCGCCCGCAGCGCCATCGATACCGCCAAGGCCGAGTTCTACCCCAACGTCAACCTGACCGCCTTCGCCGGCTTCCAGGCCCTCGGCACTGGAAACCTGCTGGGCGCCGCCGCGCGCACCGCCGGCTTCGGTCCGGCCATCACGCTGCCCATCTTCCACGGCGGCGAATTGAACGCCAACCTGGCGGGCCGCCGCGCCGACGCCGATCTGGCCGTCTCGGACTACAACCAGTCCGTGCTGGACGCCGTGCACCAAGTGGCCGATGCGCTGGACGGTTTGCGCCTGCTGGATCAGGAACGGGCGCAGCAACGCCAGGCCCGCGAAGCGATCGAAGCCGCCTATGACCTGGCGGTGAACCGCTACAAGGCCGGCCTGGGCAACTACATCACCGTGCTCATCGCGCAGACCGGCGTGCTGACGCAAGCCCGCATGGACACCGACCTGCGCATCCGCGCGTATCAGCTGGATGCCAATCTGGCCAACGCGCTGGGCGGCGGCTATGCCCCAGGGACCGAGCCAGGCACCGCGCCTGCCGCCCAGGCGCCGTCCGTCCCCGCCACGAACCCCATTCATTGAACGATCCCCGGATTCAGACGTCATGAACGCTGCCACCCCCACGACCAACCCCGCCCGTAAACGCCTGCTGTTGCTGGCCACCGGCGTCTTCATTCTTATCGCCATCGCCTACGGCATCTGGTGGGCCCTGTTCGGCGCCCACTTCGAAAGCACCGACGACGCCTACGTACATGGCAACCTGGTGCAGATCACGCCGCAAGTGCCCGGCACGGTCATCGCCATCGAAGCCGATGACACCGAGACCGTCGTTGCCGGCCAGCCGCTGTTGCGCCTGGACCCTGCCGACACCGACGTGGCCCTGCAACAGGCTCAGGCCAAACTGGCGCAGATGGTTCGCCAGGTCCGCACCTACTACGTGCAAAATGATGCGCTGGCCGCCGACGTCGATCTGCGCAACGCCGACATCATGCGCGCCCAGGCCGAACTGACCCGCGCGCAAAGCGACGTCACCCGCCGCCAGCAACTGGCCAAGTCCGGCGGCGTCAGCGGTGAAGAAATCCTGCACGCCGAAGCCGCCCTGAAGTCCGCCCAGTCCGGCTTGGCGCAAGCCCGCGCCTCCCTGGCCGCATCGCGCGCCAAGCTGGCCACCAACCAGGCCCTGACGCAAGGCACCACGGTTGCCAACCACCCCGACGTACTCCAGGCCGCGGCCGGCCTGCGCAATGCCTGGCTGGCGCAATCCCGCACGGTGCTGCCGGCGCCTGTCAGCGGCGTCATCGCCCGTCGCAGCGCGCAGGTTGGCCAGCGCGTCGCCCCCGGTAATGCGCTGATGACGGTGGTCCCGCTGGATCAGGTCTGGGTGGAAGCCAACTTCAAGGAAGGCCAGTTGCGCAAGATGCGCATCGGCCAACCGGTCAAGATGGTGGCCGACCTGTACGGCAGCGCGGTGACCTACCACGGCAAGATCTCGGGCCTGGACGCCGGCACCGGCAGCGCCTTTGCCTTGCTGCCCGCGCAGAACGCCACCGGCAACTGGATCAAGGTGGTGCAGCGCGTGCCCGTGCGCATCACGCTGGACCCCGAAGACCTGAAGACGCATCCGCTGCGCGTCGGCCTGTCCATGGACGTGGAAGTCGATGTGGGCAAGCAGGAAGGCGAGCCGCTGACGCAGGCCTCCCGCAAGGAACCGGCCTGGTCGACCCGCGCCTTCGAACCCGCGCACGATGAAGTCGACACCATGATCACCAAAATCATCCAGGACAACCTGGCATCATGAGCACGACCGCCCAGCCCGCGGGCGCTGGCGCGCCCGATGTGCCGCCGGTCCTGCCGGCAGGCACCTACCCCCCGCTGGAAGGCGCGACCCGCATCATCGGGTCGATCGCCCTGTCCACCGCGGTCTTCATGAACGTGCTGGACACCTCGATCGCGAACGTGTCCATCCCCACCATCTCGGGCGACCTGGGCGTGAGTTCCAGCCAGGGCACCTGGGTCATCACGTCGTTCGCCGTCGCCAACGCCATCACGGTGCCCTTGACCGGCTGGCTGACACAGCGCTTCGGCCAGGTACGCCTGTTCCTGATTTCAACGCTGCTGTTCGTGCTGGCGTCTTGGCTGTGCGGCTTTTCGCCGTCGCTTGAGGCCCTGATCGCCTTCCGCGTCCTGCAAGGCGCGGTGGCCGGCCCGATGATTCCGCTGTCGCAGACGCTGATGCTGGCCAGCTTCCCCAAGTCCAAGGCGGGCATGGCGCTGGCGGTGTGGTCCATGACTACGCTGGTCGCGCCCGTTGCCGGGCCATTGCTGGGCGGCTGGATCTCGGACAACTACACGTGGCCCTGGATCTTCTACATCAACGTGCCGGTCGGCCTGCTTGCGGCCTGGATCAGCTGGCGCATCTATGGCAACCGCGAATCCCTGACGCGCAAGCTGCCCATCGACAAGCTGGGCCTGGTGCTGCTGGTCGTCTGGGTCGGCGCCTTGCAGATCATGCTGGACAAGGGCAAGGAACTGGACTGGTTCGCCAGCCCGACCATCATCGCGCTGGCTGCGACCGCCTTTGTGGCCTTCGTCTTCTTCCTGATCTGGGAACTGACCGACGCCCACCCCGTCGTGGACCTGCGCCTGTTCAAGATCCGCAACTTCACGGTCGGCGCCCTGACGCTGGCGGTGGCGTACGGCGTCTTCTTCGGCAACGTCGTGCTGCTGCCCCTGTGGCTGCAAAGCAATATGGGGTACACGGCGACCTACGCCGGCCTGGTGACGGCGCCGGTGGGCCTGCTGGCCATCCTGCTGACGCCGCTGGTGGGAAAGATGTTGGCAACGCGCGATCCGCGCCAGATCGTGACGGTGGCCTTCCTGATCTTCGCACTGGTCTGCTTCATGCGTTCGGGCTTCAATACGCAGACCGACGTGCGCACCCTGATGATTCCGACCATCATCCAGGGCGCGGCGATGGCGGCATTCTTCGTGCCGCTGACCTCGATCACGCTGTCCAGCATTGAACCGTGGCGCATCCCCGCGGCCTCGGGGCTGTCGAACTTCCTGCGCCTGACGGCCGGCGCGTTCGGCACCTCGATCGCCACCACGCTGTGGGAAAACCGCGCCACCATGCACCACTCGCAGCTGACCGAAATCGCCAAGCCCGGTCAGCAGGCGTTCGACCAGACGCTGAATTCCTTGCAGAACGGGTTAGGCATGTCGCACCAGCAGGCCCTGACTATGGTGGACGGGCTGATCAATGCACAGGCATTCACCATGTCCGCCGTGGACGTGTTCTACGCCTCGGCGATCATCTTCCTGATGCTGACGGGGTTGGTCTGGTTCGCGCGCCCCCGCTCCACCAAGGCCGGCGGCGGCGGCGCGGCCGAAGCGGCGGCCGGCGCGCACTGACCGCGCATAGCCGAAAAAAAGGGCGCCTTCTCAGGCGCCCTTTTGCATGGCCGGTTCTACTTTCAGCAGAACCTGCCAGTCCTTACGTTCGATGATGTCGGCCGACAAGGCGCTGACCGGCGACAGGTTGAACACCGACACGCCACGGGCTCGCCACTGGGCGGACGCAAACCGGAACGACGGCTCGATCAGATTCGCGAACTTGCGCGCCAGGCGGCTGGACTGGGGCTGCGCGCCCTCGTCATAGAAGCGCAGGCCGTGCTGGACGGTCAGGTCCAGGCCGTGCACATACACCTGGCGGGCACCGCCGGAGACCAGTACCTGCAGCGCGGCGTAGGCCACCGTGTCGGCGTCGAATACGCCGAGCGAGGCATCGAAGCTGTAACCCATGCTGTGCTTGGCGTCCAGCAATTGCACATCGGGCGTTGCCGCGGCGATCCGCTTGAGCATCGCGGGCGCAGCGCTGCGCTGGTAGGCCCGTTCCGAGATCAGTTCAATGATGCAGATCCGGCAGCGGATCTCGTCCTGCGGAATGCCTTGCATGATGTAGCGCAGCACCTCGGGGAACACGTACAGCGTCAGGTCGCGCCCGACGATTTCGCGCACCAGCTCGATGCGATCCCGCACGAAGTTCTGGTCGATGATGCAGTAATACTTGAACGGCAGGTCGAACTTGCGCGCAAGCGCAATCGCACCATTCACCCCCATCGCGACACGGATGTCCAACTGGTCGTAGGGAATCTGAGCAACCGACGGGCCGCTCAGGATCAAATGCACCGTCTCATCGGCGGGGTCGTAGCCTTGCGCCAGCGGCGTGATGGGAAGCGACCGCCCAAAGGCGCGGAAACCGCAAATCACCCCCGACCGGTCCCGCCAGATGCGCACGAACGGCCACAGATGCTGGTTATGCCGTTGCGTGCGCGAACGCAGCAGGCGAAACAGCTTGCGCACAAAGCGGTCGGCCCGCCCACCCCCCACAGGTGGGGTGGCGGGCAGGGGAATGATCGAGTTTTCCATCAACTAGCCTGGCTGGCCGTACCTGAACAAGCCTAACCGGCGGAAATCAGCGACGCGATCGCGTTGCCGACTTCGACAGTCGAAGCATTGCCCTTCATGTCCCGGGTGCGCGGACCGTCAGCCAATACCGATTCGATCGCTTTCACCACGGCCGCCGACGCTTCCGGGTACCCCAGGAAATCAAGCATCAAGGCGCCGCTCCAGATCTGGCCGATCGGATTGGCGATGCCCTTGCCGTAGATGTCGGGCGCCGAACCGTGCACCGGCTCGAACAGCGACGGGAATTTGCGCTCCGGATTCAGGTTCGCCGACGGGGCGATGCCAATCGTTCCCGTGCACGCCGGCCCCAGGTCGGAAAGGATGTCGCCGAACAGGTTGGAAGCCACCACCACATCGAACCAATCAGGATGTTGCACGAAATGCGCACATAGGATGTCTATGTGATATTTGTCCCACCGCACGTCCGGATAGTTCCCGGCCATGTCGGCCACGCGCTCGTCCCACCACGGCATCGAAATCGAAATGCCGTTGGACTTGGTGGCGGCGGTCAGGTGCTTGCCGCGCTTCTGGGCCAGCTCGAACGCAAATTTCAGCACGCGGTCGGCGCCGATGCGCGTGAACACGCTTTCCTGGATGACGACTTCGCGTTCGGTCCCCTCGAAGAGGCGACCGCCGCTGTTGGAGTATTCGCCTTCGGTGTTCTCGCGAACGATGAAGAAATCGATGTCGCCAGGCTTGCGGTCCGCCAACGGGGACGGCACGCCAGGCATCAGGCGAACCGGTCGCAAATTGATGTATTGATCAAATTCGCGACGGAATTTGAACAGCGAACCCCACAGCGCTTCGTGATCCGGCACCGTGGCGGGCCAACCGATCGAACCGAAGAATATCGCTTCGTGCTGGCCGATCTGCGCCTTCCAGTCGTCCGGCATCATCTTGCCATGCGTGGCGTAATAGTCGCAGCTCCAGTCGAAATGATCCCACTGGAAATCAATGCCGAAGCGCGCCGCAACGGCATCCAGCACTTTCAAGCCTTCAGGCACGACCTCTTTGCCAATCCCGTCTCCTGGAATTACCGCAATCTTGTGTTTCTTAGCCACCACGTTTCCTTAATTTTCCTTTGATAGACCGCCCAGAATCATAGGCATAAACGGGCGCGCCGCAACACCCCCCGTTACAAAACGGTGGTGTCGCCATTTTCGACTAACAGCGAGGCGGTTTCAGCGCCGGCTCTTCGAGCCCAGCAAGGACCCCAATATGCCCCGCGTCAGCTCCCGGGCAATCGATCGGACCGTGCTTTTGGCCATGGTCTGGACAACGCCATCGCGCTTGCCGCCCCGCGGGCCGGTCGACCCGAACAGCACGTCGTTCAGGCTGTCCATCAGGCCGCCCCCCGACGCCTCGGCCGGCGGCTCGGCCCCCGCAGCCGGCTTGGCCGGCGCACCCTTGGTCTGCACCTGATCGGCCGGCGTCGCCGCGCGGCCGGCCAGGACTTCGTAGGCGGATTCGCGGTCGATGGCCTTTTCGTATTTGGCCGCCAGCGGGCTGCCCTGGCGCAGCGCCTGGCGCTCGGCATCCGTCGCCGGACCGATCCGGCTGGCCGGTGGCACGATGAAGACGCGCTCGGTGGGCATAGGCCGGCCTTTTGCGTCGAGTAACGACACCAGGGCCTCGCCCACGCCCAGTTCGGTAATGGCCGCTTCGATATCCAGCCCCGGATTGGGGCGCATCGTCTGCGCCGCCGTCTTGACGGCTTTCTGGTCGCGCGGCGTGAACGCCCGCAAGGCATGCTGGACGCGGTTGCCCAACTGGCCAAGGACGGTATCGGGGATGTCCAACGGGTTTTGTGTCACGAAATAAACGCCCACGCCCTTGGACCGGACCAGGCGCACGACCTGCTCGATCTTGTTCAGCAGCGCCGGCGGCGCATCGTTGAACAGCAGGTGCGCCTCGTCGAAGAAGAACACCAGCTTGGGCTGGTCCATGTCGCCCACTTCGGGCAGCTTTTCGTACAGGTCAGCCAGCAGCCACAGCAGGAAAATGGCGTACAGGCGCGGCGCCTGCATCAGTTTGTCGGCCGCCAGCACGTTGACCATGCCGTGGCCCTGGGCGTCCGTGCGCATCAGATCGGCCACGTCCAGCATCGGTTCGCCGAAGAATTTCTCGGCGCCCTGGGACTCCAGCGCCAACAGCCCGCGCTGGATGGCTCCGACGCTGGCCGACGACACGTTGCCGTAGCGGGTCTTGAGTTCGGCCGAGCGGTCGGCCACGTTCTGGAGCATGGCCCGCAGGTCTTTCAAGTCCAGCAGCAACTGCCCTTCGTCATCCGCGACCTTGAATACCAGGGTCAGCACCCCTTCCTGTGTGTCGTTCAGTTCCAGGATGCGCGACAGCAGCAGCGGCCCCATATCGGTAATGGTGGCCCGCACAGGCAGCCCTTGCTCGCCAAAGACGTCCCACAGCGTCACCGGGCTGGCGCCCCAGGCCGGTTCGGCCAGGCCCAGGCTCTTCAAGCGTTCGGACAGCTTCGGGCTGGCCGCGCCCGCCTGGGAAATACCGGTCAGGTCACCCTTGACGTCGGCCATGAAGACCGGCGTGCCGATACGCGAAAAGGATTCGGCCAGCACCTGCAGGGTGACGGTCTTGCCGGTGCCGGTGGCGCCGGTGATGCATCCATGCCGGTTGGCCAGGGCGGGCAGCAGCGCCAACTCGGCCTGTGCATTTTTGGCAATGACGATGGGGTTGGGCATGTGCAGCGCTCCGGACCAGGGAATCAGAGGGGATGCCCAAGTGTAGAGCCTGCCGCCCGGCTTGTGCGCGTGGCAATAAGGACACAGGCATCTGCCCGCCGGGCGCGCGGGCCGCCGGCACGGTAAAATGCCATTTTTGCAGACAATTTCTCCTGGGAAGCCATGGCCGGACACAGCAAATGGGCCAATATTCAGCACCGTAAAGGGCGTCAAGACGCCAAGCGCGGCAAGCTGTGGACCAAGATCATTCGTGAAATCACCGTGGCGGCGCGCGCCGGCGGCCCCGACCCGGACAGCAACCCGCGCTTGCGCATGGCCTGGGACAAGGCGACCGACGCCAACATGCCCAAGGACAACATCCAGCGCGCCATCCAGCGTGGCGCCGGCGGTGCAGACGGCGACGCCTACGAGGAAGTCCGCTACGAAGGCTACGGTATCGGCGGCGCGGCCGTCATCGTCGATTGCATGACCGACAACCGCACCCGTACCGTGGCGGAAGTCCGCCACGCCTTCGCCAAGAACGGCGGCAACCTGGGCCAGGAAGGCTCGGTGGCCTTCATGTTCAAGCACTGCGGCCAGTTCGTGTTCGCCCCCGGCACGCCGGAAGACAAGGTCATGGAAGCCGCGCTGGAAGCTGGCGCCGAAGACGTCCTGACCGACGAGGAAGGCGTGATCGAAGTCGTTTGCGCGCCGGCCGACTACGCCGCCGTTCGCAAGTCGTTTGACGACGCTGGCCTGAAGGCCGAAGTCGACGGCATCGTCATGAAGGCCCTGAACGAAACCGAACTGGCTGGCGAAGACGCCATCAAGATGCAGAAACTGCTCGACGCCCTGGAAGGCCTGGACGACGTGCAGGAAGTCTATACGACCGTCATTTTCGACGAAGCGCAGTAAATCCCACCCTGTTGACGCACGGGCGGCCCTTGCCGCCCGCGCGCCAGTGGCAACCTTCAGACTCACGCAACATGAAACTCCTGGTAATTGGCTCGGGCGGCCGCGAACATGCCCTCGCCTGGCGGCTGGCCCGCTCCCCGCGCGTACACAAGGTGTACGTCGCTCCGGGCAACGGCGGCACGCAACGGGCCGAGCAGATGGAAAACATCGCGCTCACCAATGCCGAGGAATTGGCTGATTTCGTCCAGCGCGAAGGGATCGCCCTGACGGTCGTCGGCCCCGAAGCGCCGCTGGCCGCTGGTGTCGTGGACGTGTTCCGCGCCCGTGGCCTGAAGATCTTCGGCCCCACCAAGGCCGCTGCGCAGCTGGAAAGCTCGAAGGACTACGCCAAGGCCTTCATGGTCCGGCACAACATCCCGACCGCCCGCTACGAGACCTTCACCGATCCGGCCCTGGCCCACGCCTATATCGACAAGGAAGGCGCCCCGATCGTGATCAAGGCCGACGGCCTGGCCGCCGGCAAGGGTGTCGTTGTCGCCACCACGCTGGAAGAAGCCCACGCCGCCGTCGACGCCATGCTGGGCGACGGCTCCATGGGCGCCGCCGGCGCGCGCGTTGTCATCGAAGAATGCCTGGTGGGCGAAGAAGCCAGCTTCATCGTCATGTGCGACGGCCGCAACGTGCTGGCGCTGGCCACCAGCCAGGACCACAAACGCCTGCAGGATGGCGACCAAGGCCCCAACACCGGCGGCATGGGCGCGTATTCGCCCGCCCCCGTGGTCACGCCGGAACTCCACCACCGCATCATGCGCGAAATCATCCTGCCGACGGTGCAAGGCATGACGCGCGACGGCATTCCCTACACGGGCTTCCTGTACGCCGGCCTGATGATCGCCCCCGGCGATGATCCCGACCGCGCCATCAAGACCCTGGAGTTCAACTGCCGCATGGGCGACCCGGAAACGCAGCCCATCATGATGCGCGTCAAGAGCGACCTGCTGGACGCCCTTGAGCACGCCGTGGAAGGCACGCTGAACCAGGCCGACATCGTCTGGGACCGCCGCACGGCGCTTGGCGTGGTGCTGGCTTCGCACAACTACCCCAACACCCCGCGCACCGGCGACGTCATCCGCGGCCTGCCCGCCGACGCCGAAGACTGCATGGTCTTCCATGCCGCCACGGAACTCGACGGCGACGAAACCAAGACCACCGGCGGCCGCGTGCTGTGCGTCACGGCCCTGGGCGACTCGGTCAAGATGGCGCGCGACCGCGTGTACGAAGCCATCGACGGCATCCATTTCGATGGCCGCCAATACCGCAGCGACATCGGCTGGCGCGCGCTCAAGCCGTCGCAGCAAAAACCCAAGTCCCACGCCTGAAGGGAAAGCGATAGATGAACGCCTTGCCCGTCGCCTCGGTCCGCGACTACCTCACCGGCTTACAGGCCCGCATCGTCGGCGCCCTGGAAGCAGCGGAAGGCGGCGCCTTCCGCGCCGATGAATGGGTCCGGCCTGAAGGCGGCGGCGGCCTGTCGCGCCTGCTTGAAGGCGGCAAGCTGTTCGAACGGGCGGGCGTGCTGTTCAGCCACGTCAAGGGCACGAAACTGCCCCCGTCGGCCAGCGCCCACCGCCCCGAGCTTGCGGGCCGCAGTTGGGAGGCCATGGGCGTGTCGATGGTGCTGCACCCGCGCAACCCGTATGTGCCCACCACGCACATGAACGTGCGGATGTTCATGGCCGCGGCCCGTCCCGGCCACACGGAATCCGACGTGTTCTGGTTCGGCGGCGGCATCGACCTGACGCCTTACTACCCTTTCGAAGAAGACGCCCGGCACTTCCACACGGTCTGCCGGGATGCGCTGGCGGCGCATGGGGCCGAGTACTACCCGCGCTACAAACGCTGGTGCGACGAATATTTCTTCCTCAAGCACCGCAACGAAACCCGCGGCATCGGCGGCATTTTCTTCGACGACCTGAATGCGCCGGGGTTTGACGCCTCGTTCGCCCTGACGCGCTCGGTCGGCGACGCCTTCCTGCCCAGCTATCTGCCCATCGTCGAACGACGGCGCGAACTGCCCTATTCCGAGCGCGAGCGCGACTTCCAGGCGTATCGCCGTGGCCGCTATGTCGAATTCAACCTGGTCTTCGACCGCGGCACGCTGTTCGGGCTGCAATCGGGCGGCCGCACGGAATCGATCCTGCTGTCCATGCCCCCGCTTGCGCAGTGGCGTTACGATTGGCAGCCGGAAGCGGGCACCCCCGAAGCCGAGCTCGCCGCCTACCTGACGCCGCGGGACTGGGTTTGAAACGCATCGGTCTCCTGGGCGGCAGCTTCGACCCCGTCCACGTCGCGCATCTCGCCTTGGCGAAAAACGCCCTGCAAACCCTGGGCCTGGCGGCAGTCGAACTGATCCCCGCCGCCAACCCCTGGCAGCGCGCGGCCCTGCACGCCACCGGCCAACAGCGTTGCGCCATGCTGGACCTGGCGATCGCCGGCCATGACGGCCTGATCGTCAATCCCATTGAAATCGAACGCGGTGGCGCGACTTACACCATCGACACCCTGCGCGCCCTGCCGCAGGACGCGCGCTATGTCTGGCTGCTGGGCGCCGACCAGTTGGCCAATTTCTGCACCTGGCGCAACTGGCGCGACATCGCCAGCCTGGTTGACCTGGCGGTGGCCACCCGCCCCGGCACCCCGTTGACGCCCCCGGCCGAACTGGCCGCCTGGCTGGACGAACAGGGACACAACCTGGAAGAACTGCCTTTTTCCCCCATGGCAGTGTCCGCCTCCGAGATCCGCCGGCGCCTGGCTGCCGGCGAATCCACCGATGGCCTGCTGCCCCCCGCTGTCGCCGCTTATATTGCGGCGCACAAGCTTTACCGATAAACCCACACCCGCCGGGCGCCCAAAGCGCCACGGAGCCGGCATCCGCCGTCCGTCCGCGGGTTATATTTGCAGCTATGGATATAACGAAACTCCAACGCGCCGTCATCGATGCCCTCGAAGACGTCAAGGCGCAAGACATCAAGGTCTACAACACCACGCATCTGACGAGCCTGTTCGATCGCGTCGTGATTGCAAGCGCCACCTCCAACCGCCAGACCCGGGCCCTCGCCTCCAGCGTGGCTGACAGCGGCCGTGCGCTGGACTTGTCCGGCATCACCATCGAAGGCGAAGACACCGGTGAATGGGTCGTCGTCGACTTGGGCGACGTCGTCGTGCACATCATGCAGCCCGCCATCCGCCAGTACTACAACCTGGAAGAGATCTGGGGCGGCAAGCCGGTGCGCGTGAAGCTCCTGCCCGAATCCACCCGTGCGGCGCCGATCCCCACCGATAGCGGCTACGACGACGCCGAAAGCTGAGTCCCTGCCGTGAAACTGATCGTTGCGGCCGTGGGCACGCGGATGCCGGACTGGGTAGAAACCGCCTGGGCCGACTACGCGAAACGCCTGCCGGCCGACTGCGCACTTGAACTGCGCGAGATCAAGCCCGAACCCCGTACCACCGGCAAAACGCCGACCCAGATGATGGCGGCGGAAGCCAAACGTATCGAAGCCGCGCTGCCTGCCGGCGCGTTGCGGCTGGCGCTGGACGAACGCGGCCGCGACTTGACCACGATGGCCTTGTCGCAAAAGCTGGAGCAGTGGCGGGCAGGCGGACAGGACGTCGCCTTCCTCGTCGGTGGGCCGGATGGGCTCGACCCCGACCTGAAAGCCTCGTGCAGCGGTCAACTGCGCCTGTCATCCCTGACGCTGCCGCACCCCATGGTACGCGTGGTGCTGGCCGAGCAGCTCTACCGGGCCTGGGCCATCATGACCAACCATCCTTACCACCGCGCCTGACCGCTGCCCGGGCCGGCGCCCATCCTGTTCCCGCATGCCTCAGACAGCCGACTCCGAATCCCCCGCCCGCCTCTACCTTGCCTCGGCTAGCCCGCGGCGGCGCGAATTGCTGACCCAGATCGGCCTGGCCCATGAAGTCCTGCAAGTGCCGGCGCCTCCGGGTGAAGACGAACCCCAGCATCCGGGAGAAAGCGCGGCCGACTACGTCCGGCGCACCGCGCGCGACAAAGCCTTGCGCGGGCGCGACTGGATGAACAGCGAAGCCCTGCCCCACCTGCCGCTGCTGGCTGCCGACACCACCGTTATCCTGGATGGCGCCGTGCTGGGCAAACCGGCCGACCGCGACGACGCCCTTCGCATCCTGCGCGCCCTGTCCGGGGCGGCCCATGAAGTGCATACCGCCGTGGCCGTCTGGACAGGCGATCAACTGCTGGAAGCCGTCTCGATCACGCAGGTTCGCATGCGCGAGCTCGGCGACGACGAAATCGGCCGCTACTGCGACAGCGGCGAACCCTTCGGCAAGGCCGGTGCCTATGGCATCCAGGGGCTCGCGGGCACCTTCATCTCTCATATTTCCGGCAGCTACACGGGCGTGATGGGCCTGCCGCTGTTCGAAACGGCCAATCTATTGCGGGCAGCGGGTATCCAGACGCCCTGAGCCCCGCCGCACGATCAAAAAAAATCCCCCGCGGTCTTGCGACCCGGGGGATTTTTCATTGCAGGGCAGTTTCCGCGGTTTACGCCGTATGGCTCAAGGGCGTCTGGACCTCGGCGGCCGGAACGGCATCAGGCAGCGCCGGCGCCTGGCCGTCAAGTGCTGCATGCAATTGTTCCTGATCCAGCTCGCCTTCCCAGCGGGCCACGACCACGGCGGCGGTCGCGTTGCCGACCAGGTTCGTCAGCGCGCGGCATTCCGACATGAAGCGGTCCACGCCCAGGATCAGCGTCATCCCGGCGATCGGCACGGACGGCACGACGGACAGCGTCGCGGCCAAGGTGATGAAACCCGCGCCCGTCACGCCAGCGGCGCCCTTGGAGCTCAGCATCGCCACCGCCAGCAGCAGGATCTGATCCCCGAGCGACAACGGAATATCGCAGGCCTGCGCAATGAACAGCGCCGCCATCGTCATGTAGATGTTGGTGCCGTCCAGGTTGAACGAGTATCCCGTGGGCACCACCAGGCCGACCACCGACTTCGAACATCCGGCGCGCTCCATCTTCTGCATCAAGGTGGGCAGCGCGGCCTCGGACGAACTCGTGCCCAGCACCAGCAGCAGCTCTTCACGGATGTAGCGCACCAGCTTCAGGATCGAGAAGCCGTTGTAACGGGCCACCAGGCCCAGCACCACCACCACGAACAGCACCGAGGTGGCATAGAACGTGCCCACCAGCATCGCCAGATTCACGACCGACTTGATGCCGTATTTGCCGATGGTGAACGCCATCGCGCCGAAGGCGCCGATGGGGGCCGCCTTCATCAGGATGGCGACCAGCTTGAAGATCGGCTGGGCCAGGGCCGTCATGAAGTTCAGGATGGGCTTGCCGCGCTCGCCGACCATCGCCAGCGCAATGCCGAACAACACCGCCACGAACAGCACCTGAAGGATGTCCCCGCCCACGAACGGGCTGAAGATCGTCGTCGGGATGATGTTCATCAGGAAACCGGTGATCGTCGAATCGTGCGCCTTGGCCACGTACGTCGCCACCGCCTTCTCATCCAGCGTCTTGGGGTCGATGTGCATCCCGGCGCCCGGCTGGACCAGATGGCTGACCAGCATGCCCACGATCAGGGCCAGCGTCGAGAAGATGAGGAAGTACAGCATAGCCTTGCCCGCCACGCGGCCGACCTTCTTCAGGTCGCTCATGGCGGCAATGCCGGATGCCACGGTCAGGAAGATCACGGGGGCGATGATCATCTTCACCAGCTTGATGAAGGCGTCGCCCAACGGCTGCATCTGCTGGCCGAGTTCAGGCTTGAACGCGCCCAGCAAAATGCCCACCACGATGGCGAAAACCACCTGGACATAGAGGATTTGATAGAACTTGAGCTTGCGCGCAGGCGCGCCGTGATCCACGTCGATCATTGGGTTTGTCCCCACCAATGCCCCTTGCCCCGGGCGGCTGAGCGCGGCGGGCGACGGAGCGTTATCTGTTTTGTGGCTTTGCGTTATCGCCGCAAGCCCATTTCACCGGGCATTCCACGCCAGGCTTGCATCGATATATGCAAGAGCCGTGCCAGGGTGAGAAACGGCCTGCGTTGACTGTCAAACCCTTGATATTTCGGCATTTCCCTCCAATTCGGTTGCATTGAGGCTACGCATTTCGGCGGAAAATCACACAGAAACCAGATAGAATGTGCGGAAAACCGCACACATTATGCCGACTCGCCCTTCCTCCTCAACGCCCGCCCGCCAAGGCTGGGATCAAGCCGCCGTGCCGCTGCAACAGCGACGTTCGCCCGGCAACGGGTCGTGGCTGGGGCGAACCGTCATGGTGCTCATCGCCGTCGCTGTTGTTTTCGGCGTGCTGCATGTCGCCACGCAATGGGCGCGCGATGGCGCGGTCCAGGCCGCCGCCGTGCAAGCACGCGCCGCCGGCCAGATCAATGCCGCCCTGCTCCGCAACAACCTGGACAAATTCAGGGCGCTGCCTTTCGTGTTGACGCGCGACGTCGACGTGCGGGCGGCGCTCCAGGGGGCATCTGCCGCACAGATCGAATCGCTGGACGAAAAACTCGATACGCTCAGCCATGGCGTCGGCGCCTCCGCCATCTACCTGCTGGACAAAAAAGGCCTGGCGATTGCCGCCAGCAACTGGCGCGAGCCGGCGACCTTCGTTGGCGTGGACTACCAGTTCCGGCCTTACTTCCAAGGCTCCGTCACCCGCGGCTTCGCAGAACACTTCGCGTTGGGCACGGTCAGCCATGAAGCCGGCCTGTACCTGTCTCGGCGCATCGACGACACCAACGGCGCGTTATTGGGCGTCATCGTGCTGAAGGTGGATTTCCGCGACCTGGAGTCCGACTGGCGCCAGTCCAGCGCGCCTATCTTCGTCACCGACGAACACGGCGTGGTGCTGCTGGGCAGCATCCCCGGCTGGCGCTTCGATGTGCTGGCCCCGCTTGCGCCCGATATGGCGCAGAGCTTGCGCACCAGCCTGCAGTTTGGCGACGCGCAGTTCCGGCCGCTGCCGCTGTCCCCGCCGCTCACACCGGTCAGCACAGGCCAGCTGGTGCGCACCGATGACGCCTTGCCGCCCTTGCCCAAGGGCGCGCCCTTGTTGCACACGACGCTGCCCATCGTGGAATCGCCGGGCTGGACATTGCACCTCCTGTCGCCCGTGCAAACGGCCATGAACCAGGCAAGCGCCAATGCACAATTGGGTGCCCTGCTAGCCCTGAGCCTGCTGGCCGCCGCCCTGGGTATCGTGCTGGTCCGACGGCACCGCCAACGCGAACGCACGGAACAGCAGGCCGCCATCCAGGCGCAGCTAGCGTCGCTGGTAGACGAACGCACCGCCCAGTTGCTGGCGGTCAATGAGCAACTGACGGACGAGATGGACGAGCGCCAGCGCACAGAGGCACGGCTGCACACCATGCAGGATGAACTCGTGCAAGCCAGCAAGCTTGCCCTGCTGGGCCAGGTCGCCGCCGGCGTCGCGCACGAAATCAATCAACCGGTGGCTGCCATCCGCGCCTACGCGGACAACGCATCCGAATTCCTTCGACGCGCAGATTCTGGCTCCGCACAGGAGAACCTGGGCACCATCGCCTCGTTGACCGAACGCATCGGCCACATCACCGGCGAACTGCGCGCGTTTTCCCGCAAGGCCGGCGCCTCGGTGGGCCCCACCAGCCTGAAGGAAGCGCTGGACGGTGCCCTGCTGCTGGTCGGTCCCCGAGCCCGCCGCCAAGGCGTCACGCTGCAGCGGCCGCTTGATGGCCAAGACTGCCTTGTCCGTGCCAACCGAGTGCGGTTGGAACAGGTGCTGGTCAACCTGCTTCAAAACGCGCTCGAAGCGCTGGAAGGCCGGCCGGACGGGCGCGTCGTCGTCGCGCTTGAAGACCTGGGCGCAACGGTGCAGGTCCACGTCAGCGACAACGGCCCCGGCCTGTCGCCGGACGCCCGGGCACGCCTGTTCACGCCATTTCAAACCAGCAAACCGGAAGGCCTGGGCCTGGGATTGGTCATTTGCCGCGACATCGTCACCGAGTTCGGCGGCGAATTGCGTGCGGCGCGTCCGAACGACCCAGGCTTTCCCACCCCACACGGTCCCCAACAGGGGGCTATGTTCACCCTGACGCTGCGCAAAGCAGCCCCCGCAACGTCCGTTCCGGCCATCACGCCATGACCCGCGCCCCAGCTCAGCTTTCTTCCCCTTCCCCCTCGACGGAGGAATCGCCACGCAATCCCACCCCGCCTCACGTCGTCTTCATCGACGACGATGAAGAATTGCGGCGGGCGAACGTCCAGACCCTGAAGCTGCACGGGATGACGGTAGAGGCCCATGGGGCGGCTCGCGCTGCGCTGCCTCATCTGCACCGAGAATTCGACGGGGTCGTGGTGACCGATATCCGCATGCCCGATATCGATGGCCTGCAATTGTTCCACCGCCTGCGCGATATTGATCCCGAGCTCCCGGTCATTCTCATCACCGGCCATGGCGATATCGCCACTGCCGTCCAATGCATGCGCGACGGCGCGTACGACTTCCTGGCCAAGCCCTATCCTCCCGACCGGCTGCTTACCGCGATCACCCACGCCGCCGAGAAGCGGCGTCTGATCCTGGAGAACCGGCGTCTGCGAGAAGCCGCGTTTACAGTGGAAGCCGACGAAGTGCCTTTCATCGGCACAACGCCCGCCATGCAGCGCATCAAGCAGACGCTGCGCCATATCGCCGACGCCGATGTCGACGTCCTCGTTGAAGGTGAAACAGGCACCGGCAAGGAAGTCGTGGCCACCGCACTCCATCGGCTCAGCCGCCGCCGGCATCACGCCCTGGTCGCGATCAATTGCGGCGCTTTGCCCGAAAGCGTCATCGAAAGCGAACTATTCGGACACGAACCCGGCGCCTTCACCGGCGCCCAGAAAAAACGTATCGGCCGCATCGAACACGCGAGCGGCGGCACCCTGTTCCTGGACGAAATCGAAAGCATGCCCTTGGCCGTGCAGGTCAAGCTGCTGCGCGTGCTCGAATCGCGCCAGATCACCCCATTGGGCAGCAATGACGTCCGCAATCTGGATCTACGCGTCGTCGCCGCCACCAAGGAAGATCTGGGCAGCCCAGCCATCCGGGCCAAATTCCGCGAAGACCTGTTTTATCGGTTGAATGTCGTCACGATCCGAATTCCGCCCCTGCGCGAACGCCGTGACGACATCCCGCTGCTCTTCGCACACTACCTTGGCCACGCATCGCGCCGCTTTCACCGTGACATCCCGGAGATGCCCGCGTCGATCAAGCAATATGTCATGACGCACGATTGGCCAGGCAATGTGCGGGAACTCGCACACTTCGCTGAACGCGTGGTCCTGGGTGTGTTGAACAGCCCGTCGCTGGAAACTCCGTCTGCGCACGACGCCACGCAAAGCCTGCCGGAACGGATGGAGCACTTCGAAGCGCAGCTCATACGCGACGCGCTGGCCACACATCAAGGCGACATCAAAGCCACGCTGGAGTCGCTCGGCATCCCCCGCAAGACTTTCTACGACAAGCTTCAACGCCACGGCATCGATCGCCAACAATACTTGCGTAGTCCGGATTGATCCAGCCAGTTGACGCTTCGCCAGACCATTGACCTGAGGATTCACGCCCGGCAGGCAAGGCTTCGTGATCCCGCTTCCCCTCACTCTGACAGGCAAAGCTTCGTGATTCCCCTTCCCCTCGCTTTTCCCGCCAACGGGCTTCTCACGCCGAGGCTACGCCTGGTACCGGCGGCGGTATCCCATGCCGCCAGCGTTCGCACGTATCTGCTGGACAACCATGACTATTTGCAGCCCTGGGAACCGCTGCGCCATGCCGGCTTCTTTGAACACTATGCCGTCGCCGAACGGCTCCAAGGGATGGCTCAGCGGAACGCCAACGGCGAGTCGCTTCACCTGCTGTTGTTCATGCAGGATGCCGACGAACTCGTTGGCGTCTGCAACTTCAGCAATATCGTCCGAGGCGCATTCCAAGCGTGCCATTTAGGCTATTCGATTGGGGAGCAATGGCAAGGCCAGGGTTTGATGCGCGAAGGGTTGACGGCTGCCATCGCCCACGTCTTCCAGAACATGAAGTTGCACCGGATCATGGCCAATTACCGCCCCGAAAATGCGCGCAGCGCGCGCCTGCTGTCCAGCCTGGGCTTCCAGCGCGAAGGAGAGGCACGGTCCTATCTGCAAATCAACGGTGCCTGGCACGATCATGTATTGACCGCACTGATAAACCCCGCGGATCTCTAACCGCGAAAGCCTCCTCGAATCCCCGCTCCAACGCAACCCCCCCTCGCGGCGCCAGCCGCGAGGGGGGTTCTTTAATTCAAATCCGTTTTCCCAAAGACAAAACCCCACAGGATTACCTGTGGGGTTTTA
>NZ_JBYOKH010000012.1:0-134888 GCF_057799415.1 Achromobacter sp. 18P8.1.1
GGCGGCCGGGGTGGGGGGGGGGCGGGGGCCCCCAATGCCGCTGCCATCATATCGTCAAACGACCCGCCGAATCAGTCCGGATTCATTGCCGCAAACGTCGCGTCGTACCGCCCGTCACGCTCTGCCCAGCGCCGGGCCCGGTCGCGTTCAACCAGCACTTCACCCCGGGGGTAATCGCCCGTCGACAACCGTTGCATCACCTCGGCCACGTATTCCGCCAACGGCATCGCGCGGGGATCAGAGGCCTGGCTGCCGCCCGTCAGCGCCGTTTGCACATAAGGCGGCGCCAGTTCCAGCACTTGAACCGGCACCTGGCGCAGTTGGTGGCGCAGCGATTGCAGCCACGAATGCAGGAATGCCTTGCTGGCGCAGTAGGCCGGAAAGTCGGCGCGGGGGATGAAGGCCAGGTTGGAGCTGGTTGCCATCAGCACCGCGTCCGCGTTGCGTTTCAAGAACGGCAGGAACGCCGCCGTGACGCGCACGACACCCATGATGTTGGTATCGACAATGGCCTGGGTGGCGGTGGCGTCCCAGCCATCTGCGCGCACGTCTTCTGCCCGCGAAATGCCGGCGTTGGCGATCAGCACGTTCAGGTCGGGAAAGCGTTGTTGAACGTCGGCGACGACTTGGGGCAACGAGGCCGGGTCGTCCAGGTCCAACGCCATGCCGGTCAAGCCCGGCCGGCTGGCGGTGATGTCATCCAGCAAGCGTTGCCGACGTCCGGTGACGATGACGCGGTTGCCCTGGTCGTGAAACGCTTCGGCCAGTGCACGGCCAATGCCGCTTGTGCCGCCGGTGATAAGGATGGTGTTGCCAGTGGTTTTCATGATTCGCGACTCCTGGGATGCAAGAGGCATCCGTCAAGGTGGCGGGCTGGCGACGTCGCCGGGTGCGGTTCGTGGATCAGGATCCCGCGAACGCGCCCCACGGCAAGCGGCCCCGGCATGGCAGAAGCCAAGATGGGGCGAAGCGAAGGAAGTGGGGGAAGTGACGTCATGCCAGCGCGCCTTTGTACCGTCAAGACACTCCCAGCTGGGATCCTCTCGACAAAGGACGCGTTGGATGACGGTAACGCCTACGGCCGCGCATTGCGCGCTGCG
This sequence comes from Achromobacter sp. 18P8.1.1, assembly GCF_057799415.1. Taxonomy (NCBI): domain Bacteria; kingdom Pseudomonadati; phylum Pseudomonadota; class Betaproteobacteria; order Burkholderiales; family Alcaligenaceae; genus Achromobacter; species Achromobacter sp. 18P8.1.1. The sequence continues at coordinate 1,101 of NZ_JBYOKH010000012.1, forward strand.
AAGCGAATTTAGCGCGGCGGGATTGCCGTCGTCAATACGCTTGCCGCATCGCTATCGACGGATGCGATCAGGCTCTGAAGCCACGCCCGATGCGCGGCGAAGGTTCCCAACTGCGCGTCGGCCGCATGCCGTTCGCGCAGGAATCGGTCCAGGTACCGGAAGCCGACCGCCTGCGCGGCTTGCCGGAGCGTGTCGTCCGGCAGGTCGCGTTCGTACAGGAAATCAAAGCGATGCAGCCAGAACCCTTGCTCGCTGCGGGCGATCACGTCGATATCGCGCGGGCGTTCGATGCTGTAGCGGTTGAACTCCAAACCGTCCTCGTCTTTCAGGACGGCGTAGACCATAGCGTCCTGGTCCCAAAGCGCGATCCAGACCGGGCCGTCGGACGCGCCGGGCCGCGGGTAGGCACGCGTTGGGGGTCCGACGCAGATGCCGCGGAACGCCTCGTGCAGGCACGTGCCGGATGACAACTGCACCAATGGCTCGGACACGCCAAGCCGCCGCAGCGCCGCGATCCGTTCTGCTTCGCTGCGGTCCGCCATCTTGGCCACCGTGCCGCCGCAATGGCGGCACACGCGGGCGTCCCGCAGGATGCGCTGGCCGCATCCCGGGCAATCGATGTGCGTCGCGACAACAGGCTGCCTGGCGCGCGGCGAGCGGTCGTCGATGGTCATCAGGAAAATGCCGGCCACGACCGGGCTGATCAGGCAGGCAAGAATCGTCCAACCGACAGCCTTGCGCCCCCGCCGGGCCGCCAACAGGCCGACCCCCAGGGACAACGCGATCCAAAGGAGGATAAGGGAAATGAGCATGGCGCGATGTTAAACCGATGGCGCACGCGGTTTATTTGCGCGCGGCGATCGAAACCGCGTCCGAAGGCATCGGGCGGGAGTAATCTTCACCCTAGCGTCAACCCTGACGCAACCCGGTCGCTTGCAACCAAAAGGAAGTCCACATGCTCAACTCTTTTTCGAAATTGCGTAAAACTGGCGTGGCCGCGTTGACGCTCGGGGTGGCCAGCGTGTTCCTTGCCGGTTGCACCATGAACGGCCCGCAGGCGTCGCCCACCGCCGCCGAAAAGCGCCAGGAACTGAATGCCGCCACCTCCGCCACCTTGTCCAAGCTGTACGAGGCCGCGCCGCAGTCCAAGCAATTGGTCGCGCAAGCCCGTGGCGTGCTGGTGTTTCCGGCGGTGCTGAGCGCCAGCTTCATCGTTGGCGCGCAGCATGGAACGGGCGCGTTGCGGGTGAACGGCCAGGACACCGGCTACTACAGCATCACGGGCGGCTCGATCGGATTCCAGGCGGGCGCCCAGTCCAAAGCCATGGTGGTGCTCTTCATGACGGATGACGCCCTGGCCAAGTTCCGCGCCAGCAGCGGGTGGACGATCGGGGCCGATGCGACGGTTGCCGTGGCGAACGTGGGCGCAAACGGCAATATCGATTCCAATACCGTCCAGCAACCCATCGTGGGCTTTGTCATGAACAACGGCGGCCTGATGGCCGGCGTGTCGGTAGACGGCAGCAAGATTTCCCCGCTGCTGCTGTAACGCCATCCGTAAAAGACTAGGGGCCCGCCGATTGGCGGGCCCCTGGTCTTTTGCGAGTGCGACTTCAAGCCAGCATCGGCGCCATATCCGGGTCGCCCTGCTTCATGGCGCGACGGTACGCGTCACGGGCGCCGATGCGCTGCAGATAGGCCAGGATATTCGGATACGGCGACAAGTCGAACGGATAGAACAGCCGCATCGTCGTCAACGAAAACACCGCGATGATGTCCGCAGCGGTCAACGCGTTGCCCGCCAGATAATCGTTCGCCCCCAAGCGGGTATCGATCAGGCTCAGCGCCTGCTTGCGCCGGGCATCGGCAAACTGCACAACCGGCTTGTCTGCCGGCACCTCGGCCCGGGCCAGGACCATGCACCGCATCAGGGCGGGCTGCAGCGAGCCGTTGGCGAAATGGAACCAATAAAGATAATCCGCGAAATTCGCATCGGCCGGCGCCGCCGTCAGGCGGCCATTGCCGAACTTGGCCAGCAGGTATTCGACGATGGCGGTGGATTCAGCCAGCACGGTGTCGCCGTCGGTAATGATGGGCGCGGTGCCCAGCGGATGCAGCGCCTTGTATTCGGGCGGCGCCAGGCGGGTGACCGGGTCGCGGTCATAGACCTTCAATTCGTAGGGGATGGCGAGTTCTTCGCACAGCCACACGATGCGTTCGGATTGCGATTTTCCCAGATGATGGACGGTCAGCATGCAAATTCCCCGATTCGGATACGCCAGCGCGTTAACCCCGCCACTCTACCCTGCTTGGCCAGCACCGCGATATCCTTGGACCATTCCCGGCAGACGCCGCTTTCCAGAACAAGGAGACCCCCGTGATCAACGAACAGGACAAGAAGCACCTTGCACGGTGCGTGGCGCTGGCCAGGCAAGCCCTGGAGTCGGGCGACGAACCCTTCGGTTCCATCCTGGTGTCCGCCGACGGCAAGGTGCTGTTTGAAGACCACAACCACGTGGCGGGCGGCGACCACACGCAGCATCCGGAATTCGAGATTGCCCGCTGGGCCGCCAACCATGTGCCGGCATCCGAGCGGGCCAGCTGCGTCGTCTATACCTCGGGCGAACACTGCCCGATGTGTTCGGCCGCGCATGGCTGGGTGGGTCTGGGCCGCATCGTCTACGCCAGTTCGTCCGCACAGTATTCGGCGTGGATGCGCGAATGGGGCGTGCCGGCGTCGCGGGTGCGGCCGCTGGCCATTGGCGAAGTGGTGGACGGCATAGAAGTCGACGGGCCAGTCGCGGAGTTTGCCGAGCAAGTCCGTCTGCTGCATCAGCAGAATGTGCAAAAGCGGACCGGGGCGTAAGACACTCCGTTGGTTAACCGATAGATACATTCCGCCGAAAACCGGCAACGATTTGACGCAATCTGCATGCTAATTTAGGCGCCCGTAACCGCCCTCGCCTGAGGGCGGCATTTTCCCCTCTATTCATGACCATGCACACGACGCCTGATCGCGATACGACTACCGCCCATAAGCCGAAGCGGATTTCCCGGATGATTCCCCTGGCGTTGGGCCTTGCGCTTGCCGTGGCTTCGCCCATTATTGCGGCGCAGAATGCAGGCGCGGTGCGGGCCCACGGCCCCGCCCAGCCTAATGGCGCCGCCACCCAGCAGAACGCCGCCCCCCTTCAGCAGAGCGGCGCTGCCCCCCAACAAAGCGTCGCGCCGGCCCAGCAGAATGGCGCCGCCCTTGCGCCGGTCGCCAAGACCGAAATCAAGAACCAGGCCGCCTACGAACGCCTGCTGAACAACAGCGGTGTCAGCGTGCAATGGCTCTGGTCCGCCGATCGCGGCCACCTGACCGCAAAAGATGAAAACGACGTCGTGCGCATCGATGGCACGCAAGCCAACTTTGAAGGCACCTTGAAAATCAAGGGTGAAATCGTCTCGATCGACAGCGACCGCTTTGTGTTCCGCGGCACCATCCTGATCCTGGACGCGCCGGATAAAGGCCGTCGCTGCGAACGCACCGGGGACTACGAGTTCCGCGCCACTGGCAAACGCAAATACTGGCGCTTGCAGCAGATGGAAAGCTGCGGCCGCCTGACCGACTACGTCGATATCTATTACTAAGCCGCCAGCGCCTCGACCCGGAATCCACGATGCCCCCTACCGCGATCAAATGGCTGGCCAGCATTGCATTTGGCCTGTTGGTCGGCAGAGCCGCCTACGGCATGGTCAATCCGCTCTTGATCCTCGCGTTCGGGCTGAACGGGCCGGCGGCGGGCGCCGACGTGGCTGCCGAAGCCGCCACCGTGGACAAACTGCAATTGGCCGGCGGCATCATCACGTTGCTGCTGACGATCGCGGTCGCGGCGGCGCTGGTCCGCGTTCCCAATATGCGCCGCCTGATCGGCTGGGGCTGCGCGCTGTTGGGGATCTCGTTGTTGCTCACGGTCCCCATGAGCCTGCTGACGATGGACTTCCCGGCGCATGATGCGGCAACCGTGGGCGCACGCGCCGCCAATGACGCAAACACGGCGCTCTTCTTCTGGGCGCTTATCTTTGGTTTGCCGTATGTCGGCGGCGGATTGGCGCTGACCATCGCCGGCGTCATCCTGATCCGTAAAAATCCGGGCCTGGCCGAGCCCAGCCCCGCGCGGCCCTAAGCGCCCCCTTACACCACGGGCAGCTTCAACACCTGTTCCGTCGTCAAGACATCCCCGAACGTGTCATCAATGCTGGCCAAGGCGGCGCGGTGCAGGCTGTCGTGCCCGACGACGCTGCCGTCGGCCCGGTCCAGGTCGCGCGTGGCGCAGGCATCTTCGGCCACGATGACGCCGTAACCCAGCGGCACGGCGTCGCGCGCGGCGCCGGCCACGCAAGCGTGCGTCATCAGGCCGGTGATCACCAGCGTCTTCACACCGGCGGCCTTCAACTGCTGATCCAGGTCGGTCGTGGGAAATACGCTGACCGAGGATTTGCGCACGACGTGGTGCTTGGCGCCCGGCTGCAGCTCGGCATGGAACTCGCCGGTGGGGCTTTGGTCGGCGAAGACCGGGCTGCCCGCAGGCGTGACGTGCTGGACGTGGTAAACGGGAATGCCCGCCTTGTCGGCGTGCGCGATCAGGCGTTGCGCATTGCCCAGGGCCGACTTGCCGGCGGGAATGGGCAGCTTGCCGCTGAAATATTCGTTCTGAAAATCGATCACCAGCAAAGCGGTACTGGACGCGTCGATCGAGGCCGGGGCGGCGGCGCCGGCCAGCGTGCGGATGGTGGGATGGTTCACGGCTTGCCTCTTGGAGTGAAGTGGAAGAAGCCCCAGTGTCCCGCTAACGCCAGGTTGGCGATAGTGGCCCGATGGACAACAATTGCTAGAATCGGGCCAAAGCCATCCTGCCCCTGCACCAGCCCTGCGCCAGCCCCCCCACACCCGCCATGCATACCGTCGCCGTCATCGCCTTTGAAGGCATCAGCCCGTTCCATCTGTCCGTCCCCTGCATGGTGTTCGGCGACGATCTGGCCCGCTTGGGCGTGCCGCGGTATCAGCTGCTGATCTGCGGCGAACGAACCGGGCTGATCCCCACCATGTCCGGGTTCAAGATCGAGGTCGAACACGACCTGTCGGCGCTGGCCCAGGCCGACACCATCATCATGCCCGCGTGGCGCGACCCCGAGGAATCCGCGCCCCCCGCGCTGCTGGACGCATTGCGGGCCGGCCACGCCCGCGGCGCCCGCATCGCCGGGCTATGCCTGGGCACCTTCGTGCTGGCCGAAGCGGGTTTGCTGGACGGGCGCACGGCGGCCACGCACTGGGTATGGGGCGACGATTTCGAGCGCCGGCATCCGAAAGTCCGCCTGGACCGGAAATCCCTGTACATCGATGACGGCGATATCCTGACGTCCGCGGGCACGGCCGCCGCCATCGATTGCTGCCTGCACTTGCTGCGCCGCGATCACGGCGCCGAGATCGCCAACCGCGTCGCCCGCCGCATGGTCGTCGCCCCCCACCGGCATGGCGGCCAGGCCCAATACATCGAGCAGCCGCTACCCGAACGCAAGGGCTCGGACATGCTCAGCGCCACGTTGGACTGGGCCATCGAAAACCTGCAGCAGCCCCTGACGCTGGACCTGCTGGCCGATAAAGCCGGCATGAGCCGCCGCAACTTCACGCGGCGTTTCAAGGCGAAGACGGGCGCCACGGTGTCCGGCTGGGTGTTGAACCACCGCCTGGCCGCCGCGCAGCGCCTGCTTGAGACCAGCGGACAGGCAGTGGACCAGATCGCTGAAAACGTCGGTTTCGGGTCGTCGGTGTCGTTTCGGCAGCACTTCACGCACGCGTTCGCGATTTCGCCTTCCGCCTACCGCAAGCAGTTCCGGGCAAACGTCGCGTAGGCCTAGCCGGATATCGCTTGCCAGCAATGGCGTGCCGGCCCGGGCCCCCACGACGTCTAGCGGTTCGCCACCAGCCAATCCCGCGGCGAGGCCCCCATCCGTTGCCGGAAGGCTTTGGATAAGGACGACGCGCTGGCAAAGCCCAGCTCGTCCGCGACCAGTTTGACGGGGCGGCCTGACCGCATCATCGATGCCGCCAGGCTCAAGCGCCAGTCGGTCAGGTAGGCGGCCGGCGTCGTGCCCGTGGCCTCCTTGAAGGCGGCAGCAAAAGCGCTGCGCGACATGCCGGCGATGGCCGCCATTTTCTCCAGCGGCCAATCGTCGCGCGGCGCCTGGTGCAGGGCCACCAGCGCCCGGGCCAGCTTCGGATCCGCCAGCCCCATCACCAGCCCACTGCTGACTCCGGCCTGTGCGGGGTGATCCAGTATCCACCGCAGCAATTGGATCAGCACCACTTCAAACAGCCGATCCGCCAAAAGGCGCGAACCGCAACGTACGTTGTCGGCCTCGGCAAACAGCAGATCCAAGGCGGGCCGCAGCCCTTCGACGGCGTTCAACGGCACCCGCAGCACCGGCGGCAAAGACTGCACAAGGGGATTGCGCTCGCCGCCATCGAAATCCAGCGCCGCGCAGGTGAAGTCCGACCCGGCGACGGGCGGATTGATGAACTCATGGTGCATGGCGCGGGGATAGAACAGCAGCGTCGGTTCGGTCAGCGTCATGCGTTGCGGGCCGGCCGCGCCAGGCAGGTGCCGGATTTCCATTTCGCCCTGGCGCAGCACATGTAGAAAGCCCCTGCCCGGCTGCGCCTCGAAGGTCTGGATACCGCAGAGCGCCCCCGTGTGGAACAAGCTGGCGCGCACGCGGAAGCGGTCCAGCAGGGCCGACAGACGATCAACGGGGGAAAGCATCGGGGTATTCATGGCTTGGACTATAGGACATGTTTTATGGACATAACAGACCCATACATCCAGGAATTGTACGTACGATTCCCTTAACCCGCCACTACCCGGCGGCGTCCCCTACCCCAGACAGGAGTTATAACCATGACCCGCGTATCCCTCATCGATTCCAGCAACACCACCGCTGACCGCGCTGCGCTGCTGACCCAGATCCACGGCGCCTTTGGCGCAACGCCCAACATGTTCAAGGCCGTGGCCAATTCGCCCGCCGCGCTGCAAAGCATGTGGGGCGCGTTCGGCGCCTTGGGCAGCGGCGTCATCCCGGCCAAGCTGGGCGAACAGATTGCCGTGGCGGTGGCCGACAGCAATGCCTGCGAATATTGCCTGGCCGCCCACACGGCGCTGGGCCGCAAGGCCGGCGCCAGCGCGGAAGAGATGTCGGCAGCCCAGGCCGGCCAAGCGACGGACCCCAAGACGGCCGCCGCCTTGCGCTTTGCGTTGCAGTTGGTGGAAGCACGCGGCCAGGTCAGCCAGGCGGACGTGCAAGCCGTGCGCGCCGCGGGCTTCAACGACGAAGCCATCGTCGAAATCCTGGCGCATGTGGCGCTGAACCTGTTCACGAACTATGTGAACGTGGCGTTTGCGGTGCCGGTGGACTTTCCCGGCGTGAAGCTGCGCCGCGCGGCGTAAGCGCATGGCGGGACGCGGGCGTGGTCCGCCGGCTTGCCGTACCAGGATCACGCGCCGCGCAGTTCCCGCACTCCGCGTCCCAAGCGGCGGCGCAGCAACGTGCGCAACGTTGCGCCGTCGCCGTAGCCGACTTCGGCCGCGATTGCCTCGATGTTCAGCTTGCTGGTGCGCAACAGGTGAACGGCGCGCTCCACGCGCAGGTCCTGGAAATACGACAAGGGCGATTTGCCCAGCACGGCTTCGATCCGGCGCTGCAGCGTGCGTGTGCTGGTCGCCAATGCCGCGGCGGCGGCATCCAGCGAAAAGCCTTCGGCCAGGCGCCCTCTTGCCCAATGTTCAAAACGTTCGACCAACGGGTCCGCGCGTGCCAGATGGTCGGGAATCATGTACGGCGCTTGCGATGGCCGGGCGTCCACCAACAGATAGCGGACGACCACGGACGCCAGGGCCGGGCTGGCCTGGTTCAGCAGCCACAGCGCCAGGTCCAGGTGCCCCATGGCGGCGCCCGCCGTGGTGAATTCACCCGAGGGCACCATCATGCGCGTGCTGTCCAGCCGCACGTCGGGATAGCGCTGGCGAAACAGCGGCGCCAGCCACCAGGAGGTGGTGGCCTCGTGGCCATTCAACAATCCCGATTCCGCCAGCACGAACGTGCCGATGCATGCGGCCGCGATTTTCACGCCACTGGCGTGGCTATCGCGCAGCAACGCCATGGCATCCGCCACGTCGGGGCGGGCCAGCGCCGGCAGCAGCTGTGCCGGCATTTTGGTGGCAATGGCCGGCATGACCAGCCAGTCGGGCTTGCCCAGGTCGGCAACAGCCTGCACGGGAACGCGCATGCCCAACCCCGTGCGCACATCGGGGCGTACGCCCACCACCTTGATGTCGAAAGGCTGCCCTTCGGCGGGCCGCTCCAACGCAGCCAGCTCGTTGGCGGTGGTGAATGCGTCAAGAATCGCCGACAGGCCGGTGTCGAAACAGCCCTCCAGGGCCAGAACGGAAATTTTCATGGCGGGAATGACTCTAAAAATGTCATTTACGACAATAGAGCCGATGTCGATTCCTGTCTACAGTAGGGCCCGTGACGCATCTGGCGCCAACTACCGGAATCCGCATGAATACCTCCCCCTCCCATCCGCTCGACAACCCCGTGTGGAACGCCCTGGCCGTGGCGCACGCCCATCTGCGTCAAGGCGATGGCCTGGCCTGCCGCTACCTGTCCGACGTCGCACCGTTCGCAGCCCTGGCGTCTGACGCCGCGCCGGCCTGGCAGGCGCTGGCGCAGCTTTTGCCGGCCGGCGAACAGGTCGCCATCCTGGCCGCGGGGCCGATCACGCCAGACGCCCGGTTTCGTACGCAGCCGATTGGCGTGCTGCACCAAATGACGGCGACGGCCGCTGCTTCCGCCGCCGACGATGCCCCCGACATCGCCCTCCTGGGCAGCGACGATGCGGCAGACATGCTGGAACTGACCCAAGCGACCAAACCCGGCCCGTTCTGCAAGCGCACCCACGAAATGGGGCGCTACATCGGCATTCGGAATCAAGGACGCCTGATCGCAATGGCGGGCGAACGGATGCGCCCGGAAGGACATGTCGAGATCAGCGCGGTCTGCGTGGATCCGGCCTGGCGCGGCAAGGGCATCGCCGCCCGGCTCATCAAACGGTTGCAAGCCAGCATCCAAGAGCGCGGCGACACGCCGTTCCTGCATGTGCTGGGCAGCAACCAGAATGCCATCGCCTTGTACGAACGCCTGGGATTCACCCTGCGGCGAACGTTCTTCCTGACGCTGATCGGACAGGCCGAGCGCAACGTCTAGCCGGCAACTGCCCCCCAAGCCTGACTGCGGCCTCGCCAGCGCTTATGCCTGGCTGCGCGAGGCGTCCCAGATCGCCATCAGCTGCGTGATCGCGGCGTCGAAGGTGGGATAGCGGACGCCGTCGCGCGCCAGCGTGGACACCCCCACCAGGAACCCGTCAAACACGCACGCCAGGGAACGGGCGTCCGTCGTGGCGGACAATTCGCCACTGGCGATGCCGCGTTCCACGCAATGGACAAAGCCCGCACGGGTGCGTTGGCGTGAGGCCGTCAGGGGTTTGGTCACGTCCGCGTGCTCGGGCGTCGGTGCGCTCATGACGCCCAGCGCCACCATGCAGCCCTTGGGATGCCCCCGCTCGCACTGCATCTTCGACGATTGGCGCAACGCCAGTTCGACCGCATTGCGGGCGGGCATGGCGTCGTCCCACAGGCATTCCGTGACCAGCGCATAGGTTTCCAGATAGCGCTGCACGGTCTCTTGGAACAAGGCCTCTTTCGATCCGAAGGCTGCGTAGAAGCTTGGCGCGGAAATGCCGCCGCCAATGCCGGCTTTCAGTTGGCTCAACGACGTGGATTCGTAGCCCTGCTCCCAGAATAGATGCAACGCCTGGTCGATCGCCTGGTGACGATCAAACGCGCGCGGCCGGCCCATCTGCGCCATATCAGACTCCTTTGGTCACGACATCCATACTACTCGATACAAAAGTCGTTGACAACGCGCTGGCTCGCACCCTACATTTGTACCGATCGATATATAAATGCTGAGGCATTGCCGACGGTCAGCCGTCCACCCGTCTGCCCGATCGGTCCCGATTCATCTTCAAAAGGATTTTTGTGTGAGCCACTTTTCCACTCAGGCCGGACAGCCCGCCTCCGACCGCCTGCCCGTCTCTGCCCTGCTGGCCCTGGCAATGACCGGCTTTATCTGTATCGTCACCGAGACCTTGCCCGCCGGACTGCTGCCGCAGATCAGCGACGGGCTGGATGTCAGCGCGTCGCTGGCCGGCCAGATGGTCACCGCCTATGCGCTGGGTTCGCTACTGGCGGCCATTCCGCTGACGATCGCCACCCGCGGCTGGCGGCGCCGCAACGTCCTGCTGCTGACCATCGTCGGCTTCCTGGTCTTCAATTCGGCCACGGCCTTGTCATCCCATTACGGGGTGACCCTGGTGGCGCGATTCTTTGCCGGCGTGGCGGCCGGGCTGGCCTGGAGCCTGCTGGCCGGTTATGCGCGGCGCATGGTCGCCCCTTACCAGCAAGGCCAGGCGATGGCGCTTGCCATGGTGGGCACGCCCATCGCCTTGTCCCTGGGCGTGCCGCTGGGCACCTTGCTGGGATCCGCAGTGGGTTGGCGTGCGGCGTTCTGGATCATGTCCGGATTGACGCTGGTGCTGATCGCGTGGGTGCTGGCCAAGGTGCCCGACTACCCCGGCCAGTCCGCCCATGAGCGGATGCCGCTGCGCCGCGTCTTCACGACGCCTGGCGTGCGGCGCGTGCTGGCCGTCGTCATCGCGTGGATGCTGGCCCACAACATCCTCTACACCTACATCGCGCCCTTTGTCGCGCCTGCCGGACTGGGCGCGCGGGTGGACCTGGTGCTGTTCATATTTGGGGCGTCCGCGCTTGTCGGCATCTGGATCACGGGCAAGCTGGTCGACCGCCACTTGCGCTCGACGGTGCTGGCCAGCCTGGCCGCATTTGGCGCCACCGCGCTTGCGTTTGGCCTGGTGCCGGGAAACCCGGCCGTGATCTACGTGGGAATCGCGGTGTGGGGAATCAGCTTTGGCGGCGCGGCCACGCTGCTGCAGACGGCGCTGGCCGACGCGGCCGGACGCGGCGCCGACGTGGCGCTGTCCATGAATGTCGTCGCCTGGAATGGGGCGATTGCCGGCGCGGGCGTGGTGGGCGGCATGCTGCTTGACGTGTGGGGCGCAGGCGCTTTCCCGTGGGCCCTGGTAATCCTGGCGGGTATTGCGTTCATGATTGCGTCGTCGGGCCACGCTTACGCGTTCCGGCCCGGGCTGCGCAGTTCGGGTGCGGTCGTTGTCGGACATTGACCGAGGTCGGCCCGGGCAGGCATTAAATTGCAGATTGAAACGTTTTGTCGCCCGGGGGCCGGCCCCCGCCCGGGCGACGCCAGTACAATTCCCCGCGCTCTCCTCTCTTTTTTCACTCCGGCCGCCTTTCTTCCCATGTCCAACCTCATCGTCCACGGTGGCACGCCCCTGCGCGGCCGCGTCATTCCTTCGGCCAACAAAAACGCCGTACTTCCCATTCTGTGCGCCACTCTGTTGACGGATCAGCCGTTGAAGCTGCATGGGGTCCCGGACATCACGGACGTGCGCAAGATCCTGGACATCTTCCGCACGCTGGGCAGCGAAGTCCGGCTGGATGAGACCACCCGCACGCTGGATCTGCACCACAAACACACTCAGTTCGACGCCACCGCCCACCGCCTGCCGGAAGAAATGCGGTCATCCATCATGCTGGTGCCGCCGCTCCTGGCCCGCTTTGGCGTGGCGCGGCTGGAAGACAACGTGAAGGGCTGCACGCTGGGGGTGCGCGAGATCGACCCGCACGTGGAGATCTTCCGTTCGTTTGGCGGCGAGGTCGAGCGCGCAAGCGGCTCCTTGCTGGTGCGCAGCAGCGGCGCGCTCAAGCCCACCCATCATTGGCTGGACTACGCGTCGGTCACCACGACCGAGAACTTCGTGCTGTGCGCGGCGGCCGCCGAAGGCGAATCGTCGCTGACCAACGCCGCTTCCGAACCGCACGTGCAGGAATTCTGCCGTTTCATGACGATGATGGGCGCCGATATCGACGGTATCGGCACGTCTCGCCTGACGGTGCGCGGCGGCACGCGCTTGGGTGGCGGCGAGTTCACGTTTGAAGAAGACTTCCACGAAATCACCACGTTCCTGGCGCTGGGCGCAATCACGGGCGGCGACGTCGTAGTGCGCAACCGCACGCCGGGCAATTTCCCTCTGATCGACCGCACGTTCGCCAAGTTCGGCGTGCAGATCGAACACAAGGACGGCTGGTCGCGCGCACTGCGTTCGGGCCCACTGAAGGTGCAGACGCCTTTCACCAGCAACGTGCTGACCAAGGTGGAAGCGGCGCCGTGGCCGTACTTTCCGGTGGACCTGCTGCCGATCTTCATCGCGCTGGGCGTGTGCGCCGAGGGCAACGCGATGTTCTGGAACAAGGTCTACGACGGCGCGCTGGGCTGGACGGGCGAATTGTCGAAGTTCGGCGCGCACGTGTTTTCGTCGGACCCGCACCGGGTGGTGACCTTCGGCGGCAATCCGCTGACGCCGGCCGTGGTCGAAAGCCCCTACATCATTCGCGTCGCGATCGCCCTGTTCATGGTGGCCAGCAGCATCAAGGGCCGCTCTGAAATCCGCAACGCCACGCCGATCCGCCGCGCCCACCCCCAGTTCGTGGAAAACCTGCGCAGCCTGGGCGTGCAGGTGGAATGGACCAGCGAAGAGTAAAACGGCGGCGCATCCCCGCTCTTTTTCGACCATCACATAAAAAGCACCAATTCCAGTGATGTTCAGGCTCCCCCCGGAAGAATAGTCTGCAGCAGGTCAGACCACGCCCCGACCCAGCAGGGGCATTCCGGGAGGCGGCATGCAGAATCTGTCCCATTCGAACGGCGTCAAGCACCTGGACATCGGCGTTCGCGCGATCCAGCGAGACTACGACGCGCTGATACGGCATCTGAAAGCAAACGATGTGGTTGCTGCGCAGACGACGATCCGCGCGCTCAAGCACAACATCGACTCCATGAAATCGCTGAGCGGCTTTGCAAAAGAAGCCGCCCTGGCGACTCAGGGAGCGATCGTGTACATGATCAAGGGGCTGATCGATCTGATGACGGAGACCGAATCCAACATCCGATCGTTGACGGCGCAACAGAACGACGTTCTAGCCAATCAAAACACCTTGAAGAAGGCCCTCGAAGACAAGCAAAAGGCGCTTGATCTCGTAGCGGCGAAAATAAAAAAGGCCAGGGACGACCTCGCCGAGAAAGAACGCGAGAAGGCGGCCCAGCGCAGCTCCAACATTCCAATCTGGAAATGGCTAAAACGGGCCTTCTATGCCGCATTGGACGCAATCAATACCGCCATCGAAGCAATCAAGAAAGCCCTGAATCTGGCCCACGATCAGCAGAAAACGCTTGAACGGGAGCTGGCGGACCTGGCTCGGGACCGAGCGAAACTGCAAGCCGCCATGGCGAATCTCAAGGCCCGGAATCAAGCGCTGCAGGCCGAACTGGATCAGTTGAAGCCGGTCAAGCGTTCACTTGTCGACCTCAAGAAATACATGGAAACCCAACTCGTGTTTTTCAACGACGTTGCGAACTTCTACGTCCTGGCCGCCAACCGTTGCGACAGCGTCAGCTACGACATTGCCGACATCAGCGAGATCATTTTGCTGCTTGGCGACAGCAATCCCGTCATCGACTACTTCGAAGACACCCGCATCGAGAGATTGTCTCTACTGGATGCCGTGATCCGATTCGACCAGATGGTCGTATCCGCATACCAGGCACTTGAGGCCCACCCGGCCTGATCGCCTTTCCCGCACGTTTACCTCCCACGCAATGCCGCCGACTCGCGCCGCAGAACGGCGGCCCCGCGTCCGCAATCAGTGTTTTCTTGAACCTTCAGCGCTAACTACGGAGAAGCAACATGGCTGCCGAATATGAAATCCTCATCGTTGAAAACCGCGAATACGTCCTCAACGAACGTCCGTCGGCCGCCGACGTATTGGTTCTGCAGAAGCAGAAGGAGATCCTGGGCAACCTGCGTCTGGACACCGTCATCAACAATCTGGACCTGTGCGTGGACATGTACCGGCTGGCTTATATCGGCGCCACCGCGGCCAACGCCGGCGTCGTCAAGTCCAAGGTCATCGACCTGCAAAGCGAATTCGGCAAGATATGCGTGCTGGCCAATGAAACGATGCTGACCCTCAAGGACAGTTGCCAGCAAACTTTGAAGCTGCTGGACGCAGCCTATGCCTACCTGATCCAGGGCAGCGACGGCGTGGCCCTGGCCAAATTGGCGCGCTGCGCGGATCAGGCCAAGAGAATGTCGGCGGCTGCGGCAAAATTGTCCGACCAGTTCCTGGACCTGCAAGGAAAATCCGCCGAGGCAAAAAGCGAAGCGGCGTTGGCCCACGCTTCCGAAGAAGAAAAGCGGCGTCACGCCCACCAGGAAATGGTGAAGCTGAACGCTGAACTGAAGGGTTGCGAAACCAGCATAGGGAACCTTGTCAAGGAACTCGAAAGCGTCAACGCTGACCAAGCGAAGGCCGAAAAGGAGTTGTCGGCCGACAAGAAGCGGGGCTTTGTCCTTGGCATCATTTCGCTGGTAAGCGGCGTGGCGGCGGCAGGCCTGCAGACGTATGCGCAGACACGCAATCCGCTGTCGGTGCTTGTTGCGCAGAATCAGACCGGCGCCCTGGACGCCGAACTCAAGCAGATAACCGAAAAATGGGAAGCAGCAAAGAAGGAAAAGGACGACGTCAACAAGAAGCTCAGGGATCTGACCCGCAAGCTGGATTGCGCCAAAGAGACCATCGCCTTGAGCCAGAAGGAAGTCGACGATCTGAAAGCGCAGCCGGACAGCGAGGCAGCACAAGAAGAGGACGGCGCCGCGAAGAAGATCAGCCGCGACAAATCCATTGCGGACAAGCAAGCGATCATTCAAGCCGAAACCAAGAACGTCGCGCAGTTTGAGGCCGACATCAAGGATCTGAAAGCGCAGTCGGCCGCGGCGGGTGAAACGTATGCCGCCCTGGGCGCCTCTGCGCGGAAGCTGGCGGAAGGCACCGACAACATGGCCAAACAGTCATTCAGCGCTGCGGACCAGTCTCAGTCAAAACTCGAAAAGATCATCGACATCAAGCGTCAGGTCAATCAAGAACGCAACGATCTTGAGATAAAGATGGGCGGGATGGTCGGGCAATTGGCAGCCACGCAGGTCGTCGGCGCCAATGCCGAGATCGCGGTCAAGGCGTTGCAGGTGGCGATGTTCGCCATCAGCCAAGTCATCGTGGCGCTGAATGATGCGGCCATGTTCTGGCGGCAGATTTCGACGGCGTGCGAGAACTTGCGCCAGGACAGCATGGACAAGCAGGTGATCGACCTGGAGTCGCTGTCCAAGGACGAACGTATCGCGGAATACAAATCGCAAGTCTTCATGCTGTCATACCTGGAGCACATCTGCTCCTGGGCCGCCCTGCACGAGATCGCGCATCAATACACCATCAGCGTCGAGCAGTCCCGCACGCTGAACAATCAGCACATCAGCCATTCGATCGATGATCCGGAGCAAGCTGCGAAGATCGTCTCGACGTTGGCCAAATCGATCAACGACAAAATCATGCTGCAGGCCACTCAAAGCCTGGCCGTGCTGGAAGCCTGACGATCGCCCCCACTCGAATCAATCTCTACTCCATTGACCAAGGACGACCCGCATGCCTCCCCCATACCAAACAGTACAGTTCGTCGGTCACAGTTTGTGCTCGGCGCCAAAGCAGGATGCGCAAGGCACCCTGACTTATTTGGGCAATGCCAACACCAACCAGGACTACGCCCTGCGATGCGACGTGGTGGACCAGGCGATCCAACAGGCGGTACGGCAGGACAGTATCGACAACAACCCCAGGTGCCTGAAGATCTACATGATGCCGGAGTTCTTTTTCCGCGGCGTGGACGGGGCCTATCCGGTAGACCGGACATCGGCAGTCGTGTTGAAACTGCAAGAGCTGGTCCGAAAGCCGGAATACAAGGACTGGCTCTTTGTGTTCGGCACCATCCTTTCTCAAAGCATCGACACCGGGGCTGACCGATACCAGGCGTATAACCACTGCCTTATCCAGAAGGGCGGCGCAACGCCAGCCCCGGAAGACGGCCATCTCGTCATCAAAGAGTTCAAGTCCACCATCGACTTCATCAAATGGCAAAGCCTTTCCGCCGGTAGGAACCTCTTTCCGCTGACGGACGAATGGACCGATCACCTGAGCCGGCTGCCGTCATCCATGGCCGGCATCCCCAGCAGCGAACGGCAGTTGCGCCACGACGACGGACACTGCATTTTTGTTCTGGACGGCCTGACGATCGGGGTCGAAATCTGCCTGGATCATTTGATGCAGAGAATCAAGAACTCCATGACGCCCCCTGCCCTGGACATCCAGCTGGTGACCTCGTGCGGCATGCAGTTGATCGACTCGGCGTTGAATCTGCGGGACGGCGGTTTGGCCTTTTGCACCGACGGTGCCGCGCAGGACGGCAACACACTTGCCGGGCTCCCGTACAAGACAGAGGTCAAAACCATCACGAACGGCCAGATCCAAGCCATGACCGCGACTCATGGCGGCCCGGTCCAGCGGGTGCCGCTGGCCATTCCCGCCGCGGCCGCGCTGTTCTGCGGCGGCGCAGGCAGCCTGGAAATCTACCCTGCCCTACCGCTTTAACCCCAAGCGCAGGCCAGGCAAGGCAGACGTCGGGCTGCGGCGTCCCCTACTCCGCTCTATCCCGCTGCCCGTCCAAGAAACTCCAGCACGGCCAGATAAGACCCTTCGTTGCCCGCCGCGTTCGCGGCGGGCGTGCCGCCCGCGTCGAGCAGCAACCCCGACATCGCATGGGGCTTGCTGATCAATGTGGCCGGCAAGTAGGGATAGTGCACGTGGTGCCCCGCCCCCATGCAGACATGGTGGAACGTGGGCAGGCCGTGCGACTGGCGCTGCCGCATCACGATTTCTGAATAAGCGGTGCTGGGCCAGAAGCCGTCGTCGGACGCGCTGACCAGCATGACCGGACCCGGATAGTTTTCAACCGGGATGCGCGCGCGTTCGAATGCGGCGCTGTCGCGGGTGGCGCTCAGGAACGCATGGGTCTGCCGGTATGGCGGTTCCGGCGCGTAGGCCGCTTCCCAATCCGCGCTGGCGTTGTCTTGCCACAGATGCGGCAACGGTTCGCCGCCCTGCGTCCAGACCTGCGCATTGCGCCCCGTTCCGGGCGCGCCGGCGCTGACCACGCCATGCGTGACGGGCGACGGCACATAGGCCACGACCGCACTGACCAGTTCCGGATAGTGCGAGGCCACCAGCAGCGAGGTCTCGCCGCCCCGGCTGATGCCGGACAACGCTACAAAGCCGTCGCGCGGCGCCAGTTCGGCGCGTGCCCACTGCAGCACATGCTGGAAATACTCCAGCGGCATGTCGTTCAGGTACTTGGGCCGCCCTTCGTAGTTGAAGATGGCCAGGGCCAGGCACTGGAACCCGCGGGCGGCGAAGAGCGCGGCGCGCGGCGCATTCACGCCGCCCGACGAACCGTTCATGTAGATCACCAGCGGATGCGGACCGGGCCCGGCCGGCGTATAGAGTTCGCCCGACACCGTCATGCCGCCGACCTGTTCGCGCACCGCGCGATGGGTCACGCCCTCTTCCAGGAATTCCTGCACCAGCCGCGCCGAGGCGATGTGGCTGCCGTCGGTCGCTTCGATCTGGATGACCAGGGGATCCGTGCGATCGGGCGGAAACACTACGCGGCTCATGTCTTCGCACACCATCGACCACACGATGCCCATCGCTGAGGGTTCGGCATAGCTGCCCGAGACGGGGCTGTCGCGCCCCAAGTCCAGGCTGCCGTCGTGGCCGGCCACGAAGACCGCTTGCGAGCGCCATGGGGCGCCACACATCTGCATGGTGGCGGTGACGGTGATGAAGGCGTAAGCCGGAAAGCCGTCGATGCGGATGTCGCGGGCGACGTCGATCAGCGCGAATTCGGGATTGACGGTGATGCGGGCTTGTTCAGTCACGGGATGTCCTTACGCTTTCAGATCGGTCTTGGGTACGCCGTTGGCCTTGATGACCTGGGCCCACATGGCGGATTCGTCGGCAATCACCTTGTCCAGATCGGCGGACGACGTGAACTCCACCGCCACGCCCTGTTCGGCGAACTGCTGCACCAGGCTGGGGTCCCGCGTGCCTTCGCGCACCGCGTTCTCCAGCACTTTCACCACCTCTGCCGGCATGGCGGCGGGGCCCGAGATCATCATGCGGGTGTAGAGCTCGAAGTCGTCCACGCCGGCCTCTTTCATGGTGGGCACGTCAGGCAGGCTGGACAGCCGCTTGTCGGCGGTCACCGCCAGCACCTGCAGCTTGCCCGACTTGATATTGGCCAGCGCGGAGGTGGGGAAGTCGAACGTGCTTTGCACCGTGCCGGCCATCAGGTCCAGCAGCGCGGGGCCGCTGCCCTTGTACGGCACGTCCTGGAACTGGGTGCCGGTCTTGGACTGGAAATGCAGCAGCGCCAGGTGGTTGATGACGCCGCGGCCGGCATGGGCGCAGGTGATGTCGCCCGGCTTCTTCTTGGCCAGCGCGATGAATTCCTGCACGTTCTTCACGCCCAGCGCGGGGTGCACGATCAACAGCATGGGCGACTTGCCCATCGACCCCAGTTGCTTGAAGTCCGACTGCTGGTACGGCAGGTTGTTGTACAGCAAGGGGTTCAGGATCATGCCGTTGGTGCCGGCGAACCCCAGCGTATAGCCATCCGGCTCGGCGCGCGCCACGGCCACCGTCGCGATGATGGCCTGACCGCCGGGGCGGTTTTCGACGACCACGTTCTGCTTGAGCGTCTTGCCCATGCGTTCGGCCAGCGCGCGGGCGGCGATGTCGGTCAGGCCGCCGGGCGCAAAGCCCACCAGCAGCCGCACGGGGCGCGTGGGGAACGTGCTCTGGGCCCAGACGGGACGGGACATCAGGGGCAGCGCGGCAAGCGCGCCCAGGGCGTGGCGGCGATTCATTCGCATACGGGTCTCCAGCAAGGAAACGGTATGTTGTATGCAATCTGATTCGTCCGCCATTTAGGGATATCCCGTGAGGGCCTCCCCCCAACAGCGGTCAAGCCCCGCCGTCAGGCCTTGGTCATCAGCTTCTTCCAGCCTTCCAGACCCAGCTTGTTCATCGTGTCGATGTTCTTTTCATAGATCTCGGCGGCGTCCGGGAAGGACTCCACGGCGCGGTCGATGCTGTCTTCGCGCAAGAGGTGCAGGATGGGGTACGGCGACCGGTTCGTGTAGTTCTCGATGTCGTCAGGTTGCGTATCGGCGAACTGGAACAACGGGTGGAAGGTAGCGACCTGAAGCTCGCCCACCAGGCGCATGCGCTTGAGCAAGCGGTCGGACAGTTCTTCGAAATCGTTGAAATCCAGGAAGTCGTCCAGCGCGTCCGGGATGATCAGCAGGGTCGTGTCGATCTTTTCGGGGTCGGCTTCGGCCAGCAGCGCCAGTTCGTCCTGCAGGTCGGTCAGCACGCCCTCGGCGTCGGTGGCGTCGCTGACGGCAAAGCGGATCTGGTCCTTGACCTGGACCGCTTTGGCGAACGGACAGAGGTTCAGGCCGATCACGGCCTTGGTCAGCCAATCGCGGGTTTCGGCAACCACGTTGGCGTAGGCGTCGGAAGTGGAAATCATCGGGTCAGTCCTGAAAAAAGAAAGAGCGCAAGGCCTGGCGGCCCGCGCTCTGTGGAGCGTGCGTGTACGTCAGGCAGCCGGCATGGCCGCCATGGTTTGGGCGACCGCTGCGGTCAGCTTCTTGCCGTAAGGCACGTGCAGGAATTCATTGGGACCGTGGGCGTTGGACTTGGGGCCCAACACGCCGCAGACCATGAACTGGGCCTTGGGGAAGCCCTTTTGCAGGATGCTCATCAGCGGAATCGTGCCGCCCTGGCCGATGTAACCGCAGGGTTGGCCGTAGTATTGCTGGGACGCGGCGTCCAGGGCCTGGGTCAGCCACGGCACGGATGCCGGCGCGTTCCAGCCGGTGGCGGCGCCTTCGTTGGCCTTGAAGATGACCTTGGCGTTGTAGGGCGCGTCGGCTTCCAGCAATTCCTTGATCTCTTGCGAGGCGGCCACGGCGTCCACCAACGGCGGCAGGCGCAGCGACAGCTTGAACGCGGTGCGCGGGCGCAGCACGTTGCCGGCGCTGGACAGCGGCGGCAGGCCTTCGGCGCCGGTCACCGACAGGGTCGGACGCCAGGTGCGGTTCAGCAGGGCCTGTTCGGGTTCGGTCGTCATCGGCAGCACGAAGCCGCCTTCAGCGCCGCAGCTCCAGGGGAAACGGCGCCAGACTTCGTCGCCCAGGATGCGCGCGGTGGCGGACACCTGTTCAATGCGTTCGGCGGGAATCTCGCAGTGCAGGCTTTGCGGCAACAGGCGGCCGGTGCCGCTGTCTTCCAGGCGGTCCAGCAGATGGCGCAGGATGCGGAACGACGACGGCACGACGCCGCTGGAGTCGCCCGAGTGCACGCCTTCGTCCAGCACCTGGACTTCCAGCGTGCCCGACACCATGCCGCGCAGCGACGTGGTCATCCACAGTTGGTCGTAGTTGCCGGCGCCCGAATCCAGGCACACCACCAGGGCCACGTTGCCCAGGCGGTCGCGCAGCGCATCCACGTAAGGCAGCAGGTCATAGCTGCCGGATTCTTCACAGGTCTCGACGATGCCCACGCAGCGCGGACGCGGAATGCCCTGCTTGTCCAGCGCCATGATGGCGGTCAGCGAGGCATACACGGCGTAGCCGTCATCCGCGCCGCCGCGGCCGTACAGCTTGCCGTCTTCGTATTTGGGCGTCCACGGGCCCAGGCCCGCGCGCCAGCCCGAAAATTCCGGCTGCTTGTCCAGGTGACCGTACAGCAGCACGGTGTCGCCGTTGTCGCTGCGGGTGGCGGGCGCGTCGAAAAAGATGACGGGCGTGCGGCCCGGCAGGCGCACCACTTCCAGCTTCAGGCCCGACACCTTCTGCGCTTCGACCCATTGCGCCGCATCGCGCACCACGCGCTCGATGAACGCGTTCTTTTCCCAGTCGGCATCAAACGCCGGGCTCTTGGCGGGCACGGCGATGTAGTCGGTCAGCGCGGGGATGATCTCGTTATCCCATTTGTCGTCGACAAATTCCTGGAGGGCCTTGGGGTCCAGGGTGGGCGGCAGTGCGTCTTCGGGGATACGTGCGTTCATGGCGCGGGATCCTGTGTGTGCGGGAAAGGGTAATTTTCTATTTTATGCCTGAGCGCGCCCGGCGGCATCTTTTGTCCCCGTTTGATCGCTCAAAGCGCCAAAACGGTGTCGTCATCTGGCCGCGTAGGCTTCGATCCGGCTCCATACCTGGCGGGCCAGCGGCTTGGCGTTGTCGACCGACTGGTACAGCCGGATCTCCATATGGATATCGTTGCGGGCGCTGTCGGCGCGCACCAGCGTGCCGGCCCGCAGGTCGGCTTCGATCAGCGTATGCGGCAACCAGGCCAGGCCAAAACCCTGGCGCGCCATCGCGTGCAAGGCATCGGCCAGATCGGATTCATACATGGTCTGCAGCTGCGGCACCACGCAAAGCCCGCGCAGGCGGTCATGCAGGATGCGGCCCAGCGACATGCTGTCCGCGTAGGCCAGGAACGGCACGGCGGGGTCCGAGGCCAGCTTGGGCACCGCGTGGCGCGGATGGCGCCCGCCCGGGCTGACGGGCGCGCTGACGGCCACCAGCTTGTCGGCGCCGACGCGCCGGCACCGGTAGCCGGGGTTGTCGATCTTGGCGTAGAGCGGCTCGTGCGCATGGCACAGCAGGAAATCCACCTCGCCGTCCGCCAGCATGTCCACCCCGTAGTTCAACGTGGTGGTGGTGACTTTCAGCTGGAACGCCGGCATGCCCTGCTGCACGCTGGCCATCACGCCCGGCAGCACGGAATGCGCCAGCGTCTTGCCCGAGGCGATGGTGATCTTGCGGTTGCGCTCCTGCTCGGGCTTTTGCAACGCCTGGCGCGTGTCGCGCAGGATGTCCAGCACGTCGATGGCCGCAGCCAGCATGCTGCGCCCCGCCGGGTTGAGGGTGGTGGCCTGATGGCCGCGCTCAACCAGCGGCACGCCCGCCCATTCCTCAAGCGCCTTGATGCGGCGCCCGAACGCCGGATGCGTCACGCTGCGCGCCTCGGCCGCCTGGAACATGTTGCGCGACTTCGATAAGGCGACGAAGTCTTCCAGCCATTTGATGTCCATATCACTCTCAAGAACTGCCTGCGGGTTCGTGCGCCCTTTCCCCGCCGGGCCGCCCCAAGGGGAAAGCGCCCCCTCGGGGGGCAGCAAGCGCACGAAGTGCGTGCAGCGTGGGGGCAACATCTGTGCCGAATCGGCACATGGGTGGCTCATTTTGCACAACCCAGATACATCTGGCAACTAACATCGCGGCGTCCATTCCTTGGAAACGCCGATGTCCGACTCCCCTGTCCTGCTCAAATCCATCCGCAGCCATTTCCTGGGCGGCGTCGAAGCCGTGGCCGGCGGCGTGCCGATGCTGCAGAAAAAAGTGGTGGACAACGCGTCGGCCCGCTTGATCGACATGAACGGCGGCTACAGCGTCGGCCAGCTTTACGTGCAGGAATACCGGCTGGCCAAGCCGCTGCATCCCTACCCCGTGTTGCTTTGGCACGGCGGCGGCATGACGGGCGCGCAATGGGAGAGCACGCCCGACGGCCGCGAAGGCTGGCTCTGGCGCCTGCTGCAGGCGGGCTACGACGTGTTCGTATCCGACGCGCCCGAACGCGGCCGCGCGTCCTGGGCGATGTATCCGCAGGTCTACGACAGCGCGCCGATCTTCCGGTCCAAGGAAGAAGCCTGGCGCCTGTTCCGCATCGGCCCGGCCTCGGGCTATGCGCCCGCCGGGCAACCGCGCCACGCCTATCCGGCGCAGCAGTTCCCCATCGACGCTTTCGACACTTTCGCCAAGCAGTTCGTGCCGCGTTGGCTGACGCATGGCGACATGGCGCTGGACGCGTACCGGCAATTGCTGGAACTGGCTGGCCCCTGCATCGTCTTCGGCCATAGCCAGGGCGGCGGCTTCGCCACGCTGCTGGCCCATGAATACGCCGCCACCATTCGCGCCGTCGTCGCGCTGGAACCCACCGGCACCCCGGCCGCCGTGCCCTGGCAGTTGCCTCCGCACTTGCTGGTGTGGGGCGATCACTTTCAGGCGGACGAGACCTGGCTGCGCTACCGCGCCCAGACGGACGCCTATTGGCGGGCCCTGCGTGCCGCCGGCGTCCGCGCCGAAACGCTGGACTTGCCTTCCGCCGGCATCGCCGGCAATTCCCATTTCTGCATGCTGGACCGCAATAGCGACCAGATAGCCGGATTGATCGTCGATTGGCTCGACCGCAGCCTCGACTAACCTTCGCCTGGAGACACAGATGAACTTCAAGAAATCCACCATCGCCCTGGCGCTGCTGACCGGCGCCACGCTGGCCGCCGGCGCCGCTTCGGCGCAACAGGCCACCGACTACCCCTCCAAGCCCCTGCGCCTGATCGTGCCGTTCGCCCCCGGCGGCACCGCCGACATCATCGGCCGCGTCTTCGCCGCGCAACTGGGCACCGAACTGGGCGCCACCGTGGTCGTGGAAAACAAGGCGGGTGCCGGCGGCTCGATCGGCACGCGCTACGTCGCCGATGCCGCCCCCGACGGCTACATCTTGCTGCTGGCCTCCTCCAGCACCCACGGCACCAACCCCGCCGTGTACAAGTCGCTGACCTATGACGCCGTGCAGGACTTCACCGCGATCACGCAACTGGTGACCGTGCCGGGCGTGCTGAGCGTGACGAAGGACTTCCCGGCGGCCGACTTGAACGCGCTGATCGCCACCTCCAAGGCAAACCCGGACCGCTACACCTACGCCTCGTCGGGCGCGGGCGGCCTGGGCAACCTGGCCATGGAGCTGATGAAGTCGATGACGGGCGCCAAGCTCATGCACATCGCCTACCGCGGCGCAGGCCCGGCGTTCACCGACGTGATCAGCGGCCAGGTCTCGATGATCTGGGAACCGGTGCCGGCATCGCTGCCCTACATCAAGGGCGGCCAGATTCGTCCGATCGCCATCGCCGCCGATACGCGTTCGCCGGAACTGCCCGACACGCCGACCTTCAAGGAAGCCGGTCTGCCGCGTTATGAAGCCAATGCCTGGAACGGCCTGCTGGCGCCCAAGGGCCTGCCGGAAGACGTGAAGAAGAAGCTGCACGACGCTTCGGTGAAGGCGCTGAACACGCCGGAAGTGAAGGCCAAGATGGCCAGCCTGGGCGGCACGGTCGTGGCCGGCACGTCGGATGAATTCCAACAGGTCATCGCCAGCGACGTGAAGAAGTGGAAGAACGTGGCGGCCGACGCCAAGATCCAGCTGGATCAATAATCGTCTCGGTACCGCACTAATGAGAAATGCCCCGCAAGGGGCATTTCTCATTGCATGGCTGGAGCCAGGACTGCCGCGACGAACGCCATCGGCGCCATTAGCGGCATCGCCCCCATCAGGCGCCCAGCAGCGCCGGCTCCGCACCGCGGCCCAACGCGGGCGCTTCCTCGTCGATCACCCGGCCGCCGGCTTGCAGCTTGAACACCGCAACCGCTTCGCGCAGGCGTTGCGCCTGGGTTTCCAGCGACGCGGCGGACGCCGCCGCTTCTTCGACCAGCGCCGCGTTCTGCTGCGTCACGCTGTCCATCTGCGACACTGCCTGGTTCACCTGCTGGATGCCTTGCGACTGTTCTTCGGACGCGCTGGAGATCTCGTTGATGATGTCCGTCACGCGGCGCACCGACACCACGATCTCTTGCATGGTGGCGCCGGCGGCTTCCACCTGGTCCGACCCGATCGACACCTTCTGCACCGACTCGTCGATCAAGCCCTTGATTTCCTTGGCCGCCTGGCCGCTGCGCTGCGCCAGCGCGCGCACTTCGCTGGCCACCACCGCAAAGCCCTTGCCCTGCTCGCCCGCGCGCGCCGCTTCCACGGCCGCGTTCAACGCCAGGATGTTGGTCTGGAAGGCGATGCCGTCGATCACGCCGACGATGTCGGCGATGCGCTTGGAGCTATCGGCGATGCCGCGCATGGTGCCCACCACGTCGCCCACGGCCTTGCCGCCGCGAGTGGCCACTTCAGAGGCCGCCGTCGCCAACTGCGAGGCGCTGCGCGAACTGTCGGCGTTGTTCTTCACGGTGGACGACAATTCGTCCATGCTGGCCGCGGTTTCCTCCAGAGAGGCCGCCTGCTGCTCGGTGCGGGAAGACAGGTCGATGTTGCCGGCCGCGATCTCGCGCGAACCGGTGTGGATCTCTTCCACGCCCAGGCGCACGGCGGACACAGTACGGGCCAGGCTGTCCTGCATGCGCTTGACCGCGGCGTACAGCACGCCGATCTCGTTGTCGCCGCGCTGCTCGATGCGGTTACTGAGGTCGCCGCTGGCGATGCGGTCGAACAGGCGGCCGGCGTCGTGCAGCGGACGGAACACCGACCGCGCGAAGACCACGTACAGGCTTACCACCAGCACGGCCACCACGGCCAGCAGACAGACCAGCAGCACGATCGCGCCGTTGATGCGCGCAGATGTGTCGCGCGCCACGCGCTGACCCACATCGTCCGCATAGTCCACGTACTTCTGGATAGCCTGCGTGAAGGCGATGCCCAGCGGGGTGACCTTTTCCAGGTTCAGCCGGCTGGCGTCCTGCGGTTTGCCGGCGCGGATGGCGGCCACCATCGGCGCGATCGCGTCGCGCTGATAGACGTCGTAGGCGGCCAGTGCGGCGTCGAACAAGGGCTTGCCCTCGGCGGACGTCTCAGGCTGCTTGCGGGCGCTGTCGATCAGGTCGGACGCCTTCTTGGTATAGCCGTCCAGCCGCTGCATGCTGGCCAGCGTGTCGATGCTCTTGCCTTCCAGCAGCGCGCTCTGCGCCGCCAACAGGACCAGGCGCGCACGCAGCAATTCAGCGCCTGCGCCGTCCACGGCGTTGGCACGGACCAGGTTGGTGTCCAGCAGCAATTCAATCGAAGTGCGGTTGGACGTCAATTGCTGATACACGGCTGCGCCGGTTACCAGGAAAAGCGCGAAAAAGACGCCCAAGGCGGACGTCAGGATTGCGCGGATACTTAAATTCTTGAACATGAAAGGCCACTCCGGGGTTGCGTAACGCTCATCCGGTTAACGGCCCAATGCAATGAAAAGTTAAATATCTCATTGGGTTACATGCAAAACGCGGCTTCTGCGCCCTGCCCTGGACGAAAAAAACGGGCCGCAGGGCCCGTTTTGTTCCTGTGCCCGACGTGCGGGCCTGGCGTTGCTTGTCCGGCCTTACTTCAGCCAAACGCGCGCGTTGCGGAAGATGCGCATCCACGGGCTGTACGTGCCGCCCTGGTCCGCATTGCCCCATTTTTCGGGCGCCCACGACATCATGACGTTGCGCGTCACGCGTTCCGGGTGCGGCATCATGACCGTGAAGCGGCCATCGGCCGTGGTGACGGAAGTCAGGCCGCCCGGGCTGCCGTTCGGGTTGAACGGGTAGGCTTCGGTGGCTTGCCCACGGTTGTCGATGTAGCGTGCGGCGGTCAGCACACGGCTGGCGTCGCCCTGCTGCGAGAAGTCGGCAAAACCTTCGCCGTGCGCCACGGCGACCGGGATGCGGGCGCCTTCCATACCGTTGAAGAAGATGGACGGCGACTTGGCCAGTTCCACCATCGACAGGCGGGCTTCGTACTTTTCCGACTGGTTGCGCGTGAAGCGCGGCCAGTGTTCGGCGCCCGGGATCATCGGCGCCAACGCGGCCATCATCTGGCAGCCGTTGCACACACCCAGCGCGAACGTATCCGGACGCGCGAAGTACGCGGCGAACTGGTCCGACAGCTTGCTGTTGAAGCGGATGGTGCGCGCCCAACCTTCGCCAGCGCCCAGCACGTCGCCGTAGCTGAAACCGCCCACCGCCACCAGGCCCTGCATCTGCGCCAGGTCCACGCGGCCGGCCAACAGGTCGGTCATGTGGACGTCAATGGCTTCGAAGCCCGAGGTGTCGAACGCCCAGGCCATTTCGACCTGGCTGTTGCAGCCCTGCTCGCGCAGGATGGCCACGCGCGGACGCTTGCCGGTGTTGATGAACGGCGCGGCGATGTTCTCTTGCGGGTCGAAGGACACATTCGGGCTCATGCCCGGGTCGGTCGTGTCGTTCCAGACGTCCAGTTCAGCCTGGGCGCACGCGGGGTTGTCGCGGCGCGCCATGATGCGGTAGGACACTTCGCTCCAGGCGCGGCCCAGTTCGGTGCGCGGCTGGCCCCAGACCTTCTTGCCGTCGCGGTAGAACTCCACTTCGTCGGCGCCGTTCAGGCCGCCGATGACGTGCGAGTGGGCCGACAGGCCCGCGCCGCGCAGCACTTGCATGACGGCGTCGCGCTGCGATGCCGGCACCTGGATCACGGCGCCCGCCTCTTCCGAGAACAGGGCCTTGAGCGTCAGTTCTTCGCGCTGCACCTTCACCTGATCCGGGCGGATCTTGTAGTCGCCCCAATCCGCCGATTGCGGATCGAAAGTCAGCATGTCCAGGTTCACCGAGATACCGGTGCGGCCGGCGAAGGCCATTTCGGTCAGGGTGGCGAACAGGCCGCCGTCGGAACGGTCGTGGTAAGCCAGGATGGTGCCGGCTTCGGCCAAGGTGCGGATGGTGATGAAGAAGGCGCGCAGGTCTTGCGGCGAATCGATGTCCGGCACGGTCTCGCCGACCTGGTTGTAGGTCTGCGCCAGGATCGAGCCACCCATGCGGTGACGGCCACGGCCCAGGTCGATCAGGATCAGCACGCTGTCGCCCGCGTCGGTACGCAGCTGCGGGGTCAGGCTGGCGCGCACGTCGGCCACCGGCGCGAACGCCGTGACGACCAGCGACACCGGCGCCACGACCTGGCGCTGCTCGCCGTCCTGTTCCCAGGACGTCTTCATGGACAGGGAATCCTTGCCCACCGGAATGGACAGGCCGGTGGCCTGGCACAGTTCGCTGACGGCGGACACGGTGTCGTACAGCGCGGCGTCCTGGCCTTCCACGCCGCAAGCGGCCATCCAGTTGGCCGACAGCTTGATGTCTTCCAAGCGCGCCACGTCGGCGGCGGCCAGGTTGGTCAGGGCTTCGGCCACGGCCATGCGGCCCGAGGCCGGGGCGTCCAGCATGGCGATGGGGGTACGTTCGCCCATCGACATGGCTTCGCCGCGGAAGCCTTCGTAATCCGCCAGCGTCACGGCGCAGTCCGCCACCGGCACCTGCCAGGGGCCGACCATCTGGTCGCGGCTGGACAGGCCGCCAACGGTGCGGTCACCGATGGTGATCAGGAAGGACTTGTTGGCCACAGTGGGGTGGCGCAGCACGCGGTAGGCGGCTTCAGTCAGGTCGATGCCGGCCAGGTCCAGCGGCGCGGACACGCCGGGCAGACGGCGCACGTCGCGCGTCATGCGCGGCGGCTTGCCCAGGATCACGTCGATCGGCACGTCCACGGGGCGCACTTCGGCGTCGCCTTGCGGGCGGATGGTGTCCAGGCCCGGCAGGCCCTCGCCGTCCACCACGCGCAGTTGGCGCTCTTCGGTAGCCACGCCCACGACCGCGTACGGGCAGCGTTCGCGGCGGGCGATGGCGTCAAAGCGTTCCAGGTCCTTCGGCAGGATCGACAGGACATAACGTTCCTGCGATTCATTGCTCCAGATTTCTGCGGGCGACAGGCCCGACTCTTCCAGCGGCACGCGCTTCAGGTCGAAAATGGCGCCACGGCCGGCGTCGTTGACCAGTTCCGGGAAGGCGTTGGACAAACCGCCCGCGCCCACGTCGTGGATGGCGATGATGGGGTTGTTCTCGGCCTGCTGCCAGCAGCGGTCGATAACTTCCTGCGCACGGCGCTCGATTTCCGGGTTGCCGCGTTGGACGGAATCGAAGTCCAGCTCGGCAGAATTGCTGCCCATGCTGATACTGGAGGCGGCGCCGCCGCCCATGCCGATACGGAAGCCCGGGCCGCCCAGCTGGATCAGCAGCGCGCCGGGGGGAATCACGTCCTTGTGGGTCAGGCCCGCGTCGATGCTGCCCAGGCCGCCCGCGATCATGATGGGCTTGTGATAGCCCCAGCGCGTGCCGCCAGCGGTCTGCTCGAACGAGCGGAAGTAGCCAAGCAGGTTGGGCCGACCGAATTCGTTGTTGAACGCCGCGCCGCCGATGGGGCCGTCGATCATGATGGACAGCGGCGAAGCGATGCGTTCGGGCAGGCCGTGGTGATCGGCTTCCCAGGGTTGCAGCGCGTCGTCGAAGCGCAGGTGCGACACGGTGAAACCAGTCAGGCCGGCCTTGGGCTTGGAGCCGCGGCCGGTGGCGCCTTCGTCGCGGATTTCGCCGCCCGCGCCCGTCGAGGCGCCGGGGAACGGCGCGATCGCGGTCGGGTGGTTGTGCGTCTCTACCTTCATCAAGGTATGCACGGTGGTGTCGCGGCGGATGTACTTGGCGCCGTCGGCGCCCTCGCCGGTGACACCAGGCACGCCGGCCTGGA
The DNA here is from genome assembly GCF_057799415.1 of Achromobacter sp. 18P8.1.1. Taxonomy (NCBI): domain Bacteria; kingdom Pseudomonadati; phylum Pseudomonadota; class Betaproteobacteria; order Burkholderiales; family Alcaligenaceae; genus Achromobacter; species Achromobacter sp. 18P8.1.1. The sequence goes on from NZ_JBYOKH010000012.1 coordinate 30,788, forward strand.
AGCGCTGCGCGGGGCCGCCTTCCATGATGGCGGCGTTGTCCGAATAGGCGACGACCGTGCCTTCCGGCTGCGCCTTGTGCGTGGCGCGGATCATGCCGAACAGCGTGTTGGGCTGTTCCTGGCCGTCAATCACCCATTCGGCGTTGAAGATCTTGTGGCGGCAGTGTTCGCTGTTGGCCTGCGCGAACATCATCAGTTCGACGTCGGTGGGGTCGCGCCCCAGGTCGGTGAACGACTTGGCCAGGTATTCGATTTCGTCTTCCGACAGGGCCAGGCCCAGCGAGACGTTCGCTTCGGCCAAAGCCTGCACGCCGTTAGCCTGGACGCCCACGGTGCGCATCGGCTTGCCGGCCAGCGTCTGGAACAGCGCCTGGCCGTCGAAATTGGCGTCGACCACGGTTTCGGTCATGCGGTCGTGCAAGCAGTCGGCCGCGCGCGCCAGCATGGCGTCGTCAAACGACTTGGTGCCCAGCAGGCCGCGTTCCGGGGTGATCACGTAGCGCACGCCGCGTTCGATGCGGTGCACCGACGCCAGGCCACAGTTGTGGGCGATGTCGGTGGCCTTGCTGGCCCACGGGGAAATGGTGCCCAGGCGCGGAATGACCAGCAGGGACAGGCTCTTGGCCGGCACGTCGGCCGTGCTGGGCGTGCCGTAATCCAGCAGTTGGGTCAGGTGTTGCTGCTGTTCGGCCGTCAAGGCGGCGTCGGTGCTGACGAAGTGCTCGTAACGGGCGGAGATGTCGGCCACCGGCAGGCCGGCTTCCTTCAGTTGCGCAAGAAGGCGATCACGACGAAAGGAGGACAGGACGGAGGAACCAGGCAGATGCTGAACTAGGGACACGATGCGGGCGCCGTATAAGGATGGGTGCAAAAAGTGATTTTACCTGTTTAGGGGGTTTTCCCGGAGCGCTTGTTCAAGAAGGGTCCCAAGCCCGGGTTTTATCGCGTGTTACAAAAGAATTCCGGACGCCGCGCACTGGAATGGTGCGAAGCAATATTCCAGTAAAGCCCCGACGCGAACGTGGTTTATCCCTGCCCCGCCGCTTCCTGCAAGGGCTGCTCTGGTGCAATGCAGCATGTTGTTGCCGCCCCGCACCACGGGAAAACACGAACTATCGCGTCTGCGGGGCAACGGTAGGATGCAGCGACTTATTCATAGAACGCGCGTCAAGCGCCGAAGCCGTCGCCTCACCCCATGTCCCGCCCCGAAGCCCCCGCCGAGCCTGTCGAACCGATCATCCCCGTTGAAGCAGATCCCGCCGTAAAGGTGCCGCTGGCCATCGAAGACTGGCTGGCCGTGATCTTGCTGGCCACGCTGGCGCTGATTACCTTCACGAACGTGCTGGTGCGTTATTTCACCGACCAGTCTTTCGCCTGGACGGAAGAGATATCGGTGTTCCTGCTGATCGTGCTGACGATGGCGGGCGGCAGCGTGGCCTTCGTGCGCAACCACCATATCCGTATCGAGATCCTGGCGGACAACGGCTCGCCGCGCCGCCAGCGCATCATGGCGTTGATCGCCAACAGCTGCGTGCTGGCGTTCTTCGTGCTGCTGACCGTGCTGTCGGTGAAGCTCGTGTCGGACGAATTCATTTATGAAGAGACCTCCCCCGCGATCGGCGTGCCGACCTGGTGGTATTCCATCTGGCTGCCCGTGATGGCCGCGGCGATCTCGCTGCGCACCCTCGGCATCCTCCGCCGCATCGCGCGTGGCGCCGGGACCGACGCCAAATGATCGCCACTATCCTCTTCATCGTCTTCATCGTCCTGATGCTGATCGGCGTGCCGGTCGGCGTGGCGCTGGGTATCGGCGGCACCGTCGCTATCGTGCTGTCCAACCTGGACACGCCCTGGTATGGCCTGTTGACCGTGCCGCAGAACTTCTACGCCGGCCTGGCCAAGTACCCGCTGCTGGCGATCCCCATGTTCGTGCTGGTCGGCTCTATTTTCGACCGGTCGGGCGTGGCCAAGCGGCTGGTGGACTTTGCCATCGCCATCGTGGGCCGCGGCCCCGGCATGCTGCCGCTGGTGTCCATTGCGGTCGCCATGTTCCTGGGCGGCATCTCGGGGTCCGGACCGGCGTGCGCGGCGGCCGTGGGCGCCGTGATGATCACCGCCATGTCGCGCGCGGGCTATCCGGGCTCGTTTTCGGCCTCGATCGTGGCGGCAGGCGCCGCCACCGACATCCTGATTCCGCCGTCGGTCGCCTTCATCATCTATTCGGTACTGGTGCCGGGCGCTTCGGTGCCCGCGCTGTTCGCCGCCGGCATGATCCCGGGCATCCTGGCCGGCCTGGCCCTGATCGTTCCGGCCGTCTGGCTGTCGCGCAAGTACAAGATGGGCGCGCTGGAATCCCACCTGCCGCGCCCCCCCTTCTGGGCCAGCCTGCGCGAAGCGTCGTGGGGCCTGGCTGCCCCGGTGCTGATCCTGGGCGGCATGCGCATGGGCTGGTTCACGCCCACCGAAGCCGCGGTCGTCGCCGTCTTCTACGGCTTGTTCGTGGGCGGCTTCATTCACCGCACCATCAAGTTCCGCGACCTGTACACCATCCTGCGCGAAGCCGCTGAGCTGTCCGCCGTGATCATGCTGGTGGTGACGCTGGCGGGCATCTTCGCCTGGGCCCTGTCCACCCTGAGCGTGATCGACCCGATCACCCACGCCATCGTCAATTCCGGGCTGGGCGAATGGGGCGTGCTGTCGCTGTTGATCCTGCTGCTGATGACGGTGGGCATGTTCCTGGACGGAATCTCGATCTTCCTGATTTTCGTGCCGCTGCTGATGCCGATCGCCAATGCCTACGGCTGGGATCCGGTGTGGTTCGGCGTGATCCTGACGTTGAAGGTGGCGCTGGGCCAGTTCACCCCGCCGCTCGCCGTGAACCTGATGGTGTCGTGCCGTATTGCGCGCGTGCCGATGGAATCCACGGTGCGCTGGGTGGTGTGGCTGCTGGGCGCCATGTTCCTGGTGCTGGTGGCGGTGCTGGTGTTCCCGCAACTGGCGCTGTGGCTGCCGCATAAGTTGGGCTATTGAAGCTGGGCTATTGAAGCTGGGTTATTGAAGTGCTGGATCTCAAGACAACAACAGACACACTCGCAGAGAGAGGAGACATCACATGAACTTCCGCAACCTGATCGGCGCCGCGCTGTGCGCCGCCGCCGTCGTCGGCACGGCGCCCGCCATCGCGCAAAACTACAAGCCCGAATACAAGCTGTCCATCGTCGTGGGCACCACCTTCCCGTGGGGCCAGGGCGCCGAAATCTGGTCCAACCTGGTGCGCGAACGCACCCAGGGCCGCATCAACATCAAGGTCTATCCCGGCACCTCGCTGGTCCAGGGCGACCAGACCCGCGAATTCACCGCGATCCGCCAGGGCGTGATCGACATGGCGGTGGGCTCCACCATCAACTGGTCGCCGCAGGTCAAGCAGCTGAACCTGTTCTCGCTGCCCTTCCTGATGCCCGACTACGCCGCCATCGACGCGCTGGTGCAAGGCGACGTGGGCAAGGAAATGTTCAAGCTGATCGAGAAAGCGGGCGTGGTGCCGCTGGCCTGGGGTGAAAACGGCTACCGCCAGCTCAGCAACTCCAAGCGCGACATCAAGAAGCCCGAAGACATGAAGGGCATGAAGCTGCGCGTGGTGGGTTCGCCGCTGTACATCGACACGTTCACGGCGCTGGGCGCCAACCCCACGCAGATGAGCTGGGCCGATGCGCAGCCCGCGCTGGCCAGCGGCGCGGTGGACGGCCAGGAAAACCCCCTGTCCATCTACACGGGCTCCAAGCTGTACACGGTGGGCCAGAAATACCTGACCCTGTGGAACTACGTGGCCGACCCGCTGATCTTCGTGGTCAACCGCGAGGTCTGGAATTCGTGGTCGGAAAAGGACCGCGACATCGTGCGCCAGGCCGCGCTTGACGCCGGCAAGCAGCAGATCGTGATCGCGCGCAAGGGTGTCACGCCCGAAGACCCGTCGCTGCTGAAAGAGATCGAAGGCCACGGCGTGACCGTGACGTCGCTGTCGCAAGCCGAGCACGACGCATTCGCCAAGGTCACCCAGCCCGTCTACGACAAGTGGAAGAAGCAGATCGGCGAAGACCTGGTCAACATGGCCGAAAAGTCGATTGCGGCGCGCAAGAAGTAAGCGGCGCGAGTCAAAGGAACTGAATTAGCAGCAAGCCCCAGGGGAACGACGGCGCAAGCCGCCACACCGAGGCAGGGACGTCAGATCCCTCCCAACCAAACAGGCGCCGGCCACAAGCTGGCGCCTGTTTCCTTTTTGGGGTGCTGGATTGGCGGAATGACGACCTAAGCGCCGTAGGATGGGTGGAGCGCGAGCATCTTGATGCAAGAACAAGATATCTAGCGCGCGAAACCCATCAAGCAACCGCTGCATAATGGCGAAAGCTGGCTAGCAAGCAGCCCCCCCGCGATGGGTTACGCGCGCTGAACGGTCTGCCTGATTTCCCCGCCTTCTCGCGCTCCACCCATCCTACGCATCGAGCACTGCGCTCAAGAATTACGGGTAGCTGACTTCCAGGATGTCCAGTTCTTCGATCCCGCCCGGTGTGCGCAGCACGACCGTATCGCCTTCGCGCGCCTTGATCAGCGCACGCGCCACCGGTGAAATCCAGCTGATCTTGCCGGCCAGCGGCTCGGCCTCGTCCACGCCGACGATGGTGACCGTGTGGTCTTCGCCGGCCTTGTCCGAATACGACACCGTGGCGCCGAAGAACACTTGGTCGCGGTTGGGTTGCGCGGCGGGGTCCACCACTTCGGCGATATCCAGCCGCTTCGTCAAAAAGCGCATGCGGCGGTCGATCTCGCGCAGGCGCTTCTTGCCGTACAGGTAATCGCCGTTCTCGGAACGGTCGCCGTTGGACGCCGCCCAGGACACCACTTGCACGACGGACGGACGCTCCACGTTCATCAGGTGCGTCAGTTCGCCGCGCAGGCGTTCATAGCCCTCGGGGGTCATGTAGTTCTTGGTGCCTGCCGGCAACGCCTGGGCTTGCGGCAGATCGTCGTCGTCCTCGTTATCGGACTCTTTAACAAAGGCTTTGTTCATGGCGCATGCGCCGCAAGGGCGCGCTCACAATCGATGGCTTGCAGGATGGGCGGAGATGACCGCCCGCGTCAGAACCAGTCGTGCCAGACCGGCTTCAAGTCGGACGGCAACGGCGGCAAACGGCCCAGGTCCATCCGGCTTTCCTTGGGGCTATGGAAATCCGACCCGCGCGAGGCCAGGAACCCATAGCGGCGCGCAACCTCGGCGTATTGGCGGGCTTCTTCGGCGGTATGGCTACCGGTGTTGACCTCGATGCCCAGCCCCCCCAGTTGCAGGAATTCGTCGAACAGCGCGGCGAATTGCAGCGGGGTGTACTTATAGCGGCCCGGATGCGCGATGACGGCGATGCCGCCCGCGCCGCGGATCCAGCCCACGGCTTCGGCCAGGGTGGCCCATTGCATGGGCACGTGGCCGGGCCGGTCGTCGCCCAGGTGCTTGGTGAAAACGGTTTGCACGTCGGGGCAGTAGCCGGCTTCGACGAGATACCGCGCAAAGTGCGTGCGGCTGATCAGTTCGGGGTTGCCGGCGAACGGCAGCGCGCCTTCGTAGGCGCCGGGCATGCCCATGTCCGCCAGGCGTTCGCCGATGCGCTTGGCGCGTTCGGCGCGGCCAGAACGGGTCTTGCGCAAACCTTCGACCAAGGCAGTGTTTTCCGGGTCGAAGCGCAGGCCCACGATGTGCACCGTCAGGCCGGCCCAGGTCACGGAAATCTCGACACCGGTGGCAAAACGCATGCCCAGGTCCTTGGCCGCGCTGGCGGCTTCGGCCAGGCCGCCCACTTCGTCATGATCGGTCAGTGCCCAGACGTCCACGCCGTTGGCGTGCGCGCGCTGCGCCACATCGCGGGGCGCAAGCGCGCCGTCCGAGACGGTGGAATGGCAATGCAGATCGATGTTCAGGGTGGGCGATGTCATGGGTCTATTGTAGAGAAGGCCCGGCACCCTGGATAGCGCCGGGGTGTCCCCATAATCGCTGGGCGGACGATCAGGCCAGGAGAAAAGCCGCGACCGGGTCCACCTGGCTGTCGGCGATCAGCGTGGGCGCATGCCCCACCCCGGGCACTTCCAGCGCCTGGGCCCGCGGGTTGCGCTTGAGCATTTCTTCGACGGTGGCGGGCGTCAACAAGTCGGACAGCGCGCCGCGCAGGATCAGCACGGGGCAGGACACCGCGTCATAGGAGCGCCACAGGATCTGTTCGCCGGCAGCCAGTTCTTCGGGGGTCTGGGCCGCCAGCGGCTGGGCCAGGGCCAGATCGTAGTGCTTGACCCATTTGCCGCCGTATTCCGGGTACAGGTACTGGGCCAGGTCCGCCCATTGCGCGTCGGTGTGCGGCCCGAACGTCTGGGAATTGGCCCGCATGGTGGCCACGGCTTCCTCGAACGAAGCGAATTCACCGGGTTCGCCCACGTACTGGCCAATGCGCGACAAGGCGCCGGTTTCCAGCCGCGGCCCCACGTCGTTCAGCACCAGCTTGTCCAGGCGGATGCCTTGCCCGGGCGGCAGCATGCCCGCATGCGGACGCATGGCCTGCAAGGCGCCCGCGAACGCGGCGGCGCCCGACAGCGCCAGGCCGACCAGCCCGCCCATCGACGTACCCACCCAGGCCAGCCGGGCCGGACGCAGGCGCGCGATCAGCGTGACCATGTCGGACACGTACTGCGGCACCGTGTAGAAAGCGGGATTGGCCAGCCAGTCGGATCGGCCACGACCCACCACGTCGGGGCAGACCACGCGGTAGCGCCCGGCCAGCCGGCGCGCCAGCGCGTCGAAATCGCGCCCGCTGCGGGTCAGACCGTGCACGCAGAGCAGCACCTGGTCGTTGGCGGGATCGCCCCATTCCCAGTACGCCATCCGGTGCAAACCGGCCGGGCTGGCGCAGGTGACGAATTCCAAACGGGGTTGCAGGCTGGCGTCCACCATCAAAACACTCCACGGGTCGGCGCAAGCCTGAAACGGCGGCGCACTAAGGCGGACTAGTGTAATCGCGCCAGTCGAACAATCACATGAACGGCACGGGGATGTGGCCGCCGCGCCGCCCCTCGCTGCCCGTGCTGGACACCCGGCCCGCGCCTCGCTACGATCAAGCCCATCCTCTTAGGCGCACCCGCAGCACGGTAGGAAATTGCCGTTTCCTATCGCGCCGATCCAATCATTAAATTGGAGTTGCCTGCCCGTTAGGGCGAGAGTAATGAGCTTCAGGCATTGCCAGATCAGTCATCCCAAAATTGATATGGAGTCCGTATGCAGCAAAGCAGTCCCGTCTCTCCGCTGACCACCGATCATTCCCCCCCTCCCGCGGTCAGCCCCCCTCCCCCCGAACCGCCCAAAGTGCTCCAGGACGTGTTGTCCCGGGCCGACGTCCTGATCAACGGTCCGCGCCCCTGGGACATCCAGGTGCATGACAAGCACATGTACGAGCGCGTCTTCGCCAGCTGGTCGCTGGGGCTGGGCGAGTCCTATATGGATGGCGAGTGGGATTGCGAGCAGCTGGACGAGCTCTTCACCCGCCTGCTGCGCGCGGACATGGGATCGGCCGCGCTGGGCGTCGCCCGCATCAAGCTGATCGCCGAACACCTGCGGCACAAGCTGTTCAACCTGCAGTCCAAAAACCGCGCCTTTGAAGTTGGCGAACAGCACTACGATGCCGGCAACGACGTGTTCGAGGCGATGCTGGACAGCCGCATGATCTATTCCTGCGCCTACTGGGAAAACGCCCAGACGCTGGAAGAGGCTCAGCTGGCCAAGCTGGACATGATCTGCCGCAAGCTGCAGTTGAAGCCGGGCGAAACGCTGCTGGACATCGGTTGCGGATGGGGCGGGCTGGCCAAGTTCGCCGCCGAAAACTATGGCGTCACGGTCACGGGCGTGACGGTGTCGAAAGAGCAGCTGGCGCTGGCGCAGGAGCGCGTCAAGGGCCTGCCCGTGCAACTGCTGCTGCAAGACTACCGCGACCTGCAAGGCAGTTTCGACAAGGTGGTGTCGGTCGGCATGTTCGAGCACGTGGGGCCGAAGAACTACGACACCTACTTCAGCAATGTGCAGCGCCTGATGGCGCCCGACGGCGTCTTCCTGCTGCACACCATCGGCATCGCCGCCACCAGCCAGAGCACCGACCCCTGGATCGACCGCTACGTGTTCCCGAACGGCAAGCTGCCGTCCGCGCGCGAGATCGCCAGCGCCGTCGAACACCGCTTCATCATCGAAGACTGGCACAACTTCGGCGCCGATTACGACCGCACGCTGATGGCGTGGTGGGACCGGTTCGAACGCGCGTGGCCCACGCTGCAGGAACGCTACGGCACGCGCTTCTACCGCATGTGGAAATACTATCTGATGTGTTGCGCCGGCTTCTTCCGTTCGCGTGAAGGCCAGCTCTGGCAGGTGATGCTGACGCATCCGCAGCGGAAAGACACGTACCGTTCTTTGCGTTGAATGCCTGACCACACCAAGAAAAACGGGAACCTCGCGGTTCCCGTTTTTCTTGTGCCTTATTAAACCGTTCCCTCATCCCCTACCGGCATCTTCGCGGATCATGTCTGCCGCCCGCTCCGCGATCATGATGGTCGGTGAATTGGTGTTGCCCGACGTGATCAGCGGCATGACCGACGCGTCGGCGATGCGCAGGCCCTCCAGTCCGAAGACCCGCAGCCGCGCGTCGACCACCGCGCCGCTGTCGGCGTCCTTGCCCATTGCGCAGGTGCCTACCGGATGGAAGATGGTGGTGCCAATCTTGCCGGCCGCTTCGCGCAATTGCGCGTCTGTCTGGTAAGCCGGGCCGGGCAGCCATTCCTGCGGCTGATAGCGCTGCAAGGCCGGGGCCGCCGTAATGCGGCGCACCAGCCGGATCGAATCGGCGGCCACCTGGATATCCGCTTCCGTACTGAGGTAGTTGGCGGCGATGACCGGCGTCGCAGCTTCCGGCGTACCGGCCGGGCCCTGCGCATGGATGCTGCCGCGCGACGTCGGCCGCAAATTGCACACGCTGGCCGTGAAGGCGTCGAAGTCGTGCAGCGGTTCACCGAAAGCACCCAACGACAGCGGCTGCACGTGGAATTCCACGTTGGCGCGCGACTGCCCGGGGTCGGACTTGGCGAACGCCCCCAGTTGGGACGGCGCCATGCTCATCGGCCCGCTGCGTTTCAGCAGATACTCCAGGCCGATGCCCGTCTTTCCCAGCCACGACGAGGCAATCCGGTTCAGCGTCTTGACTCCGTTGACCTTGATGATGACCCGCAGCTGCAGGTGGTCTTGCAGGTTCTCGCCCACGCCGGGCAAGGCATGGCGCAGCGCGATGCCGCTTTCACGCAGCCGGGCGGGTTCTCCGATGCCCGACAGCTCCAGCAGATGAGGCGTGTTCACCGCCCCCGCCGCCATCACCACTTCGCGCGTCGCGCGCACGGTCAGGCTTTGGCCGCCGCGCCGCAGTTGCACGCCGACGCAGCGCTTGCCCTCGAACACCAGTTGCTCGGCCTGCGCGCCCGTCATCACATGCAGGTTCGGGCGTTTGACCACCGGGCGCAGAAACGCTTTGGACGTGTTCCACCGCCAGCCGCGCCGCTGGTTCACTTCGAAGTAGCCGCTGCCGAAGTTGTCGCCCCGGTTGAAGTCCTGCACGCGCGGAATGCCTTCTTGCTCCGCCGCGCTGGCAAAGGCTTCCAGGATGTCCCAGCGCAAGCGTTGGGACTCGACGCGCCACTCGCCCCCGGCGCCGTGGAATTCGTCGGCGCCGCGGTGATAGTCCTCGCTGCGCTTGAAGACTGGCAGCACCTGATCCCAGCCCCAGGCCGGGTCGCCCGAAAGCGCGGCCCAGTCTTCGTAGTCTTCACGCTGGCCGCGCATGTAGATCATGCCGTTGATGGACGAGCATCCACCCAGCACCCGGCCCCGAGGGTAGATCAGCGAACGGCCACCCAGCCCGGGTTCCTTGACCGTGCGGTACATCCAGTCCGTGCGTGGGTTGCCGATGCAATACAGGTATCCCACCGGGATGTGGATCCAGTGGTAGTTATCGCGCCCGCCGGCCTCCAGCAGCAGCACCCGGGTGCCCGGGTCCTGGCTCAGGCGGTTGGCCAGCACGCAGCCGGCCGACCCCGCGCCCACGATGATGATGTCGTATGTCTCCATAAGCTCTTCTTATCTGGGTAGCGGCGCTTTTGGGGCTGCCGCCACGGTGAGCCGACCCGGCTGCAGCGTCTGGACGCGCGCCGGGCATCTGGCGTGACTCTGGCGCAGCGGCCCGGAACTGTCCAATGAAATGTTGAAAAACGCTTTATAAGCATCTTTAATAATGCATACCCCCTTTCCGGACACCGCCATGGACCTCAAGCACATCCGGACCTTTGCCGCCGTGGCGCGCGAAGGCAATCTGACGCGCGCGGCCGAGCACCTGCATCTGACCCAGCCCGCGCTGAGCCTGCAACTGAAGAACTTCCAGGAATCCCTGGACCTGACCCTGTTCTCGCGCACCGCGCAAGGTCTGGCGCCGAATGCAGACGGACGGGCGTTGCTGCCGTCGGCGCAACGCGTGCTGGATGCGCTGGACGACTTCCGGCGGGCCATCGGCGCCCTGCGCGATACCGTGCAAGGCGAACTGCGCATCGGCACCATCCTGGATCCGGAATTCCTGCGGCTGGGCGCCACCCTGCAATACCTGGTTGAGCATTACCCGAAAATCCGGCCCACCCTGCGCCACGGCATGTCGGGGTCGGTCGGCCGGCAGGTGCGCGCCGGCGACCTGGACGTGGGCTTTTGCCTGGGTCCGCCGGCGCCTGCCGCCGGCCAGCCGGGCCTGCAAGCGCTGCCGCTGGCGTCGTTCGCCTATTACGTGGTGGCCCCAAAAGGCTGGGGCGCGCAGGTGACCGGGCGCGGCTGGGCCGAAATTGCGGCGCTGCCGTGGATCTGGACACCGCCTGATTCCGTGCACCACCGCCTGCTGACGGACAAGTTCGATTCGCTGGGGCTCACCCCCAACGCGGTGGCCGAAGTGGACCAGGAAGCGTCCATGCTGGACCTGGTGCGGTCGGGGGTGGGCTTGTCGCTAGCGCGGGATTCCATCGCGTTGCGGGAGTCCCAGGCCAACGGGCTGCTGCTGGTGAAGGGGCTGGCCATCCAGGCAGAGCTGTCTTTCGTCACCCAGACCGCGCGTCGGGACGACCCGCTGGTGGCCGCCGCCTTCGACGCTGTGCAGGCGGCGTTCGCCTGACGGCGCTGCTGCATCCATTCCCGTTTCAAATGTCACGATTTTGCGCACGACCCGGGCGCGGCGGAAGTTCAATAATGTCCCATTCTTGGCGGACCCCGACCAGATTCACCCCGCCAAGACGCCGCACATGGCACGTATCGCCCTGCACCTGGGCGAAGCCGACCGTGCGCGCGCCTTCGCACAGTCGGGCCTGGCAAGGGCGCCGCAAGCGGCCAGGTCGCTGAAGGCCGAGTTGGAGCAAGTGCTGGCGGGCTGACGACGGCAAGCCCAAGCGTGTCTGCCGAACGGAAGGGCCTGCCAGCAGCAGTTCAACCTCAGGAGACACACGATGCTCAGTAAAAATACGATTTGCCTCTGGTACGACGGCGATGCGCTGGAGGCCGCGACGTTCTACGCCAAGACGTTTCCGGACAGCGCCGTCAAGGCGGTCCACCGTGCCCCCGGCGACTATCCGGCGGGTAAGCAAGGCGACATCCTGACTGTCGAATTCACGGTCATGGGCATACCGTGCCTGGGCCTGAATGGCGGCCCCGGCGTCCAGCACAACCAGGCCTTTTCGTTCCAGGTCGCGACCGACGACCAGGAAGAGACCGACCGCCTGTGGACCGCGATCATCGAAAACGGCGGCAGTGCAAACGTCTGCGGCTGGTGCCAGGACAAGTGGGGACTGTCATGGCAGATCACCCCGCGCATCCTGTCCGCCGCGATCATCGACCCGGACCCCGCCGCCGCCAAGCGCGCGTTCGAAGCCATGATGACCATGGGCAAGATCGACATCAGCGCGATCGAGGCGGCGCTGCGCGGCTGACCCGTCACGCAAGTCAGCGCGGCAGGCATCGCGCCAAACCGGTGCGGCGTGCACCCCACCCTGCACCGGTTTGACGCATGACTGCGCGCCGGGCCGTCCTGCCGCTTGGTCGCATCACCGCGCTTTCCTGCCGCGTGCCCCTATGAAAACGCGGACAAAATCCGCCCACCCAGGCCTATTGCATTTCGCTGGCACGGACCTTGCTTAAGTGTCCATGCAGGCCGCAAGGCCCGCAGCACAACTCGAGCAGTTCCGGCAAAGGCGCCCCGACCGCAAGGTCCAGGGCGCCTTTTGCCTTTTTGATTCACGTATCCAAGCCTGGGGAACTTCATGAAAGCAGCGGCCACTTCCGATTCCTTGCAGACCCTGGTCGTGATCGGCAACGGCATGGTGGGGCACCATTGCGTCGAGCAGCTGATCGCCCGCGGCGCGCTGGCACGCTATCGCATCCACGTCTACGGCGAAGAAACCCGCCGCGCCTACGACCGCGTGCATCTGTCCGAATACCTGAACGGGCGGGACGCCGAGTCGATGGCGATGAGCGGGGCCGAGTTCTATACACAGGATGGGCTGACGCTGCACCTGGGCGAGCCGGTGCTGGAAATCGACCGCCAGGCCGGGGAAATCGTGACAGCGACGGGCCGCCTCGCCTATGACAAGCTGGTGCTGGCCACCGGCTCTTACCCCTTCGTTCCCCCGATCGCCGGCGCCGAGGGCGCGTCCCGGCTGGTGTACCGCACGATCGACGACCTGGACCTGATCCGCGCGGCGGCCAGCGGCGCGCGGCGCGGCGTGGTCGTGGGCGGCGGGCTGCTGGGGCTGGAGGCCGCCAATGCGTTGAAATCGCTGAACCTGGAAGCCCATGTGGTGGAATTCGCGCCGCGCCTGATGCCGGTGCAGCTGGACGACGCCGGCGGCGCCGCGTTGCGCGCCCGGATCGAGGCGCTGGGCGTGGGCGTGCACTTGTCGCGCGCCACGCAGGACATCAAACCTGGCACGCGCTACCGCTACCGCATGCGCTTTGCCGAAGGCGAGCCGCTGGAAACCGATTTGATCGTGTTCTCGGCCGGAATTCGCCCGCAAGTGACGCTGGCACGCCAGGCCGGGCTGGCGCTGGCCGAACGCGGCGGCGTGGCCATCGACGACCGCTGCCGCAGCAGCGACGACCGCATCTACGCCATCGGCGAATGCGCGGCCTGGAACGGCAGCGTGTTCGGGCTGGTGGCGCCGGGTTATCAGATGGCGCGCATCGTTGCGGCCGATCTCTGCGACGCGCCGGAACAAGCGTTCTCGGGCGCCGACATGTCGACCAAGCTGAAATTGCTGGGGGTGGACGTCGGGTCCATCGGCGACGCGCACGGCACGACGCCGGGCGCGCGCAGCTACCGCTACATCGACGAGGCCGGGTCCAGCTACCGCCGGCTGGTAGTGTCGGCCGACGGCAAGCGCGTTCTGGGCGCGGTGCTGGTGGGCGACAACCGCTATTACGACACCCTGCTGCAGTATGTGCAGAACGGCATCGCGCCGCCGGCCGATCCCGCCAGCCTGATCTTGCCGCTGGGCCAGGCCGCGCCCGCGCTGGGCGTGGATGCGCTGCCGGCGACTGCCACCCTCTGCTCCTGTCACAACGTCAGCAAAGGCGCGGTCAGCGCCGCCATCGACGGCGGCTGCACCGATCTGGCCAGCGTCAAACGCTGCACGAAAGCGGCCTCGGGCTGCGGCGGCTGCGCCAGCCTGCTCAAGCAGGTGGTGGAACACGAACTGGCCAGCCGCGGGGTCGCCGTGGACAAAAGCCTGTGCGAGCATTTCTCCTACACCCGCCAGGAGCTGTACGCCATCGTGCGCGTGGGCGGCGTCGAAACCTTCGAGGCCCTGCTGGCCAGCCATGGCAAGGGGCACGTAGGTTGCGACATCTGCAAGCCTGCGGTCGGCTCCATCCTGGCGTCGTGCTGGAACCGTCCCATCCAGGACCCGCACCTGGTGCCGCTGCAAGACACCAACGACACCTTCATGGCAAACATGCAGAAGAACGGCACGTATTCGGTGGTGCCGCGCATTCCCGCCGGCGAGATCACGCCCGACGGCCTGATCGCGATCGGCGCGGTGGCCAAGAAGTACAAGCTCTACACCAAGATCACAGGCGGCCAGCGCATCGACCTCTTCGGCGCGCAACTGCATGAACTGCCCGACATCTGGGCCGAGCTGATCGCCGCCGGCTTCGAGACCGGGCACGCCTACGGCAAGTCCACCCGCACCGTGAAGTCTTGCGTGGGCAGCACCTGGTGCCGCTATGGCGTGCAGGACAGCGTGCAGATGGCGCTGGATATCGAACACCGCTACAAGGGCTTGCGTTCGCCGCACAAGCTGAAGTTCGCGGTATCGGGCTGCACCCGCGAATGCGCCGAAGCGCAAAGCAAGGACATCGGCGTGATCGCCACCGAAAACGGCTGGAACCTGTACGTGTGCGGCAACGGCGGCATGCGCCCGCGCCACGCCGAGCTGTTCGCCACTGATCTGGATGACGCCGCGCTGATCCGCACCATCGACCGCGTGCTGATGTTCTACATCCGCACGGCCGACAAGCTGCAGCGCACCTCCGTCTGGCGTGAATCGCTGGAAGGCGGCCTGGACTATCTGAAGGACGTGGTGCTGAACGACAGCCTGGGTCTGTGCGCGGAACTGGACGCCCAGATGCAACTGGTGGTGGACCGCTACGAATGCGAGTGGGCCAACGCGCTGAACGACCCGGAAAAACTCAAGCGCTTCCGCACCTTCGTGAACGATCGCGGCGGCGACCCCGACATCCAGTTCGTCGAGGAACGCGGCCAGCCCCGCCCTGCCCCGGCGCGCGCATCCGCGCGCGTCATCCCCATCGCAGAGGAAATCGCCTGATGAACGCTCCCGCCCTCGCCCCTTCCCGCTCCTGGCGTCCCGTCTGCACGCGGCAGGATCTGGTAGCCCAGTCCGGCGTTGTCGTGCTGGTGGATGGCGAACAGATCGCCTTGTTCTACCTGCCCGGCGCCGAAGGCCCCGACTTGTACGCCATCGAAAACCGCGATCCGAAATCGGGCGCAAACGTCATCGGCCGCGGTCTGGTCGGTCATATCGGTGGCGAACTGGTGGTGGCCTCGCCGCTCTACAAGCAACACTTCCGGCTGGCCGACGGCAGCTGCGTGCAGTTTCCCGAGCAGCAGCTGCGCACCTGGCAAGCGCGCTTTGCCGGCGACGCCGTGGAAATCGCCTGACCCGCCATGACCGAACGCCACCTGCCGCCGCCGTTGCGCTTCCTGCTGGCCGCCCGGCGCAGTGAACTCCAGGGCCTGGAGGCCCTGGCGGGCACCTGCGAATTGGTGGTGCGCATCAGTGCGCTCGTGCACGCGCTGCAAAAAGAGCGCGGTTACTCCAACCTGACGCTGTGCAGCCCGCCGGGCCGCCTGCAACCCACCCTGGCCGGACTAAGCCAGGACGCCGCAAGCGTCGAGGCGCAGGCACGCCAGTTCCTGGACGGCGAAGCCGCCGACAGCACGCAGGGCAGCGGCCGCGCGCGCCTGCTCAACTGCATCGCCTTCGCCCTGTTCCGCCTGGATGAGCTTCCCGCGCTGCGCCGGCACGTCCGCGACCGATCCGTGCCCGTCGAGGATGCCGACTCGCGCTTCACCCAGGTGATCGGCAGCCTGCTGGCCGTGGTCTTCGAAGCGGCCGATTCGGCGCTGGATCCAGGCGTTACCCGCATCCTGGTGGCGCTGCTGAACTTCATGCAGGGCAAGGAATTGAGCGGCCAGGAACGCGCCTGCGGCGTGACGGGCTTTACCGCCGGATATTTCACCGACACCCAGAAAGCGCGCATGCTGGGCCTGGCCGCCAACCAGCGGCGCAGCTTCGATACCTATGCCCACTATGCGGAAGGCACCGCGCTGCAATGCTGGGCCGAACTCCAGCAGCAAGACCCGCCCGTGCAGCGCATGCGCGACATGGCGCAGCACACCTCCAGCGAACAACGCGTGGATGGCGCCCTGGCCGAGCTGTGGTTCAACCTGAGCACGGCGCGCATCGATGCCATGCGCGACGTCGAAAGCCTGCTGGCCGAAGCATTGGCCCAGCAATGCAACCGGCGCATCGCCGAAACCCGCCAAGAGCTGAACGACCGCCGCCTGCTGCTAAGCCGCTATGCCGACCATGCCAGCGGCCGCGCGCCCAGCATGCTGTACAGCGTGCAAAGCCGCGTCGTCGATACGCCGCCCCCGGACGGCGTGGGCAGTGAATTGGAGCGGTCGATCCTGGACATGATGCGTGAACAGACGCTGCGCCTGCAGCGTACCGACGACGCGTTGAACGCCGTGCGCGGCGCGCTGGACGAAAAAAAGCGCATCGACCGCGCCAAGCTGCTGCTGATCAGCCATTACGGCCTGACCGAGCAAGCCGCGCATGAACGCCTGCAACGCGCCGCGATGGACGCCGGCCTGGCGCTGGCGGACGTGGCGCGCCAGGTGATCGGCCAATTGGGCGGTCAGTCAGGCGGCCAGTTAGGCGGCAATTGACGCGCGAGCCTACCGGAACACCCGCTGCGTCAGGCTGACCAGGACCCCGGCCACCGCCAGCACGGCCAGCACCCGGAAATGATCCAGATTCGCCAACAGCACCGATTGCTGATTCAGCATTTGCGAGATATGGGCCATGGCCATCTGCTGCGCCTGCGCGGGATCCGCCACCGTGGCGTACACGCTGCTGAGCTGTGCCTTGGCCGCTTCAAAATTGGCGTTGCCCGTGGCGATGCTTTCTTGCAGCACGTTGTAGTGCTCGGACGTCAGCCACTGCTGCCCCACGGTCGCCAGCATGATGCCGAGCGCCTGTCCCACCTGCGCCAACATGTTCTTCACCTGCTGCGCATGGGCGAAGACGGCGGGGTCGTGGGTCAGCCCCGCGAAGGTGTTCATGGCAGTGGCAGGCATGACGATCATGATAAACACGCCGTAGCAGGCCAGCGCGGGCAACACGTCCGTCCAGGCGTCCGCCGTGGGCGACAGGCGCGACATCAGGACGCCGAACGCCGCCAGCGCCAGGAACCCCGCCACGAAGAACTTGCGCGGCGACGGCCAGCGGGCAAGCAACTGCGACATCACCGCAAACGTCAGCACGCCCGCGCCCAGCCCCATCGCAAAGAACACGCCCGTGTTGGCCCAGGAATGGCCCAGCGCGCGCTGCAACATCAGGGGCACCAGATAGCCGTTGGCGCCCAGCATCAGATAGCAGAACATGAAGAGCGCCAGGCCACTCAGGAAGCGCACCTCTTTCATCCCGCCCAGCTTGAGCAGCGGCGCACCCGTGCGCGTTTCCGACCACACGAAATACGCCAGCGCGGCCAGCCCCCCCAACGCGAACAGCACAAGCAGATGGCGGTCGCTGAAGAAGTCGTAATAGGACCGCTGCAAGGCATGCAACACCAGGAAGCTGCCCAGCCCCAGCGCGGCGATCGGCGCCAGGCGCGCCTGCCCGGCCACCGTCGCGCCGCCTCCCTTGCCCGGCATGGACAAAGCGACCGGGATCATCGCCAGCACCGACAGCACCGCCACCAGCCAGAACATCAGCGGCCAGCCGTCATGCTCGACCGCCAGAGACGCCAGCCAGGGCGCCAGCGCCGTACCCGTGCACAGCCCAGTGGCCAGCGCCTTGATGCCCTGGAAACGCGCAGGGCCCGGCGGGATCAGGTTCACCGTCAGCCGCGACGAAGTCAGCATGGCAGCGCACCCCGTAGCCATCAGCACCCTGCCCAGCAGAAATCCCGCTTCGCTGAGCGACAAGGCGCACACCACGGCACCTACCCCCGCGGCGCCCAGCGAGGCCAGCAGGTAGCGGCGCAAACCCAGGTGATGCACCAGCCACCCCTGCAACGCAATCAGCACCACGGCGACGCAGGCGTAGATGACTGCAACCGTTGTGTATTCCTCTGGACTGGCACCGATCTCGCCCATGATCGGTGCGGCGGCAAACGTGACCATGCCGTTCTGCAGGAAATCGACGAAGGTCAGCGCACCGATCGTCATCAGCAAGGCAGGCGGAACCGGGGGGTGGGTAGGACTCATGGCGGCGGTACCGTAAACGTTTGTCTATGCCCAGGCTGTATATGCCTAGGCAGTTAAATAATAAAAAAAAAGCGGCTGGCGTTATCAGCCGGCGATGTCAGCCCGTAATGTCAGTCCGCTGCAGCATTGACGAGCAAGCGCGACAACAGCTTGTGCAAGGTCTCGGCATCGCCTTCCGAAAACCCGGCCAACAGACGCTGCATGGCGACCTCGGCCGCGGCAAGCGCTTGCGGCAACGCGGCCTGCCCCTGTTCGGTCAGTTCGATCAGATAGCTGCGCCGGTCGGCTTCGTTTTCCACGCGGCGAATGAAGCCCTTGGCCACGATGCGGTCCAGCAGCCGGGTCATGGCGCCCGAGTCGTACGCCAGCACCCGGCAAAAGTCGCTAAGCGTGCGGCCCCAGCCCTTGGCCAGGCAGTTCAGCACCACGTACTGCGGCGTCGTGAGTTCGAACGGGGCCAATTCGCGTTCCAGGGCCTCGTGGATGCTGTTGCGCACCGACGTCACCATGAAGCCGAGTTCGCCGGTATGGAAACGGTCCAGCACGGTAGGTTTGACGGGAGACATGGTTGCCTTCAGGCCGATAGAGGTCGATTGGCGAATTTTATCTGCCTAGGCAGTTAAAACGCAAGCAATAAATGTACGCATGCGGGACCCCGCACGGACTACGGCAGGTTCTCGCGGAAAATCACCTGGCTGCGCGCCAATTCCACGCCGTTCATCGGGCTGCGCTTGTCGCGCAGGTTGCAGAAGATGCGCACGCAGCTCATCAGCGCCTCCATCGGGCTTTGCGTGATGACGGCGTCCATCGTGCCGTCGATCAGCAAGGACCGGGTGTCAGGCGTCAAGCCGTGGCCGATGAACACTACCCGGTGCTGCTGGCCCGCCTCTTTCAACGCCCGCGCCACGCCGTCGGACGCGCCGCCGATGTTGTAGATGCCCGCCAGATTGGGATATTGCTCCAGCAACTGGCGCGTCTGTTCGTAGTTGCGTTGGGCATCGTCATAGCCTTCACGCAGGTCCACCACCTGCATGGCCTGGAACTGCTCGGCGTACAACTGCAGAAAACCGCTTTCGCGCTCTTCGTGGGCGCGGTAGTGGCGCGAACCGGCGATCAGCGCCACATGCGCCGCGCGCGACCCGATGAAGCGCGCGATCAGGTAGCCGGCCGTGCGGCCCGCGGCGCGGTTGTCCAGCCCCACATAGGCCGTGCGCGCGCTGTTGGCCAGATCAGAAATCAGCGTGACCGTCGGCACGCCCTGCTGCGCCAGGGTGTTGACGGCTTCGCGCACCACCGGGTGCTCCAGCGCCATGAAGGCGATGCCGTCGGCGCGCTTGCCGTGCTTGGCCAGCGCCTGCGCCAGGGCGTCGGGGTTGAAGCTTTCCACGTATTCGATCTGGCACTTGGCATTCAGCGGCCCGAAGTGCTCGTGCGCATAGCTGACGGTGTCGCCCAGCATGCGCAGGTAGCGGTTGCTGCCGCGCGGCAGCAGGAACACCAGCCGCATCGGTTCGGCCGGGGCCGCCGCACCCAGTTCCTGTTCGGGCAGGTAATCCAGTTCGATGGCGGCCTTGAAGACCTTTTGCGCAGTATTGGCGCGCACCCCGGGCCGGCGGTTCAGCACGCGGTCGGCCGTGGCGGTGGACACGCCGGCGCGCGCGGCTACGTCGGCCAGGCGGGCGAGCTTGCGTTCGGGAGCAGTTTTATTCACATCAAAAACCATCATGAATAAGGTTTGACGATATTACCGCCTATTCACTATTGTCCACACTGCCGCATGGGATTGGCGTTTTTGTGGCACATCAAAAAACATCATAAATACGATTATGGAGACAACCATGAAGCTGCTGACACGCCGCAGTGCCCTGCGCCGCCTTTGCGCCGTTCCCGCCGTGGCCCTGGCGGGCGGATTCCCGCTGATTGCGCGCGCCGCCGACTACACGCTGAAATACGGCAACAACCTGCCGGTCACGCATCCGCTGAACATCCGCGCCCAGGAAGCCGCCGAACGCATCCTGAAGGAAAGCAACGGCCGCGTGGACATCAAGATCTTCCCGAATAATCAGCTGGGCGGCGACACCGACATGCTGGCGCAAGTGCGCTCGGGCGGCATCGACTTCTTCACGCCATCGGCGCTGGTCATCGCCACGCTGGTGCCGGTGGCCGCCATCAACGCCGTCGGCTTCGCCTTCAAGGACTACAACCAGGTCTGGGGCGCCATGGACGGCGCGCTGGGCGCGCACGTACGCGCCGCCATCGCGCAGCGCAAGCTCTACGCGTTTGAAAAGATGTGGGACAACGGCTTTCGCCAGACGACCAGCAGCAAGGCGCCTGTTGCGTCCGCCGCCGACATGAATGGCCTGAAGATCCGCGTGCCGGTCAGTTCGCTGCCGATCTCCATGTTCAAAGGCCTGGGCGCCGCGCCCGCCAGCCTGCAGTTCAGCGAGGTGTATTCGTCGTTGCAGACCAAGGTGGTGGACGCGCAGGAAAACCCGTTGCCCATCATCCAGGTCGCCAAACTCTACGAAGTGCAGAAGTACTGCTCGCTGACCAATCACATCTGGGACGGCTACTGGTTCATCGCCAACGGCCGCATGTGGGAAGGCCTGCCGGAAGACTTGAAGACGATCGTCGCGCGCGGCATCAACGAAGCCGGCCTGGCGCAACGCGAAGACATCAAGAAGCTCAACGCCTCGGTGCAGTCCGACCTGGAAGCCAAGGGTCTGCTCTTCAACCAGCCGGCCGCCGACAGCTTCCGCGAACAGTTGCGCACCGCCGGCTTCTACAAGGAATGGCAAGGCCGTTTCGGCAACGAAGCCTGGTCGCTGCTGGAACAAAGCGTCGGCAAGCTGGCCTGAGGTCGCGCCATGTCCTCCCTGTCCGCCCCCCACGCCGCGGCCCCGGTGCTGCCGGCCAATCCCCTGCGCCGGGCCGCCGGCGCGCTGGACAGCGCGCTGGGCTGTGTCGTCGAGCACGCCGCCGCCGCCATCGTGCTGATCGAGATCTTCGTGCTGTTCGCCGGCGTGGTCGCACGCTACGCGTTCCATAGCCCGCTGGTCTGGTCCGACGAGCTCGCCTCCATTCTGTTCCTGTGGCTGTCGATGCTGGGCGCCGTCGTGGCCCTGCGGCGCGGCGAGCACATGCGCATGACGGCGCTGGTCAACAACGTCAGCCCGGCGCGCCGCGCGCAGCTGGAAACCGTGGCGCTGGCCGCGTCGCTGGCGTTTTTGATCCTGATCCTGGCGCCCGCCATCGAGTACGCCCACGAAGAACACTTCATCATCACGCCGGCGCTGGAACTCAGCAACGCGTGGCGCGCGTCAGCCATTCCGGTGGGCATGGGCTTGATGGCCGTGGTGGCCGTGCTGCGCCTGTTGCGCACCCAGCCGCTGCCGCAAGTGCTGATGGCGCTGGTGGGGGTGGCCGTGGTGGTAGCCGTGTTCTGGTTGGCGCAGCCGCTCTTCAAGGGGCTGGGCAAGATCAACCTGGTGATCTTTTTCGTCGGCATCGTGGCCGCCACCGTGTTCTCGGGCGTGCCCATCGCGTTCTCGTTCGCGCTGGCGACGTTTTCGTATCTGGCGCTGACCACCAATACGCCGATGGAGGTCATGGTCGGCCGGCTGGACGAAGGCATGTCGCACCTGATGCTGCTGGCGGTGCCGCTCTTCATCTTCCTGGGCTCGCTGATCGAGATGACGGGCATGGCGCGCGCCATGATCCAGTTCCTGGCCAGCATGCTGGGGCACGTGCGCGGCGGCCTGTCCTATGTGTTGATCGGCGCCATGTACCTGGTGTCGGGCATCTCGGGCTCGAAGATCGCCGACATGGCGGCCATCGCGCCCGTGCTGTTCCCGGAAATGCAAAAGCGCGGCGCCAAGCCGGGCGACCTGGTGGCGCTGCTGTCGGCCACGGGCGCGCAGACCGAGACCATTCCGCCGTCCATCGTGCTGATCACGATCGGGTCGGTCACCGGCGTGTCCATCGCCGCGCTGTTCACGGGCGGTCTCTTGCCCGCGGTGGTGCTGGGGCTGGCGCTGTGTTCGGTGGTGTGGTGGCGCTACCGCAAGGAAGACCTGAGCCTGGCGCAACGTTTCAGCGCGAAGGAAATCGGCCGCTTCTTCGTCATCGCCCTGCCCGCCGTCGCCCTGCCCTTCGTGATCCGCGCCGCGGTCGTTGAAGGGGTGGCCACGGCCACCGAAGTATCGACCATCGGCATCGTGTATTCCGCCGTGATCGGCATCCTGATCTACCGGCGTTTCGACTGGGCGCGCTTGCGGCCCATGCTGATCGAAACGGCCTCGCTGTCCGGCGCCATCATGCTGATCGTGGGCTGCGCCACCGCCATGGCATGGGCGCTGACGCAATCGGGCTTTTCGGGCGACCTGGCCCGCCTGATGGCCGGCATGCCCGGCGGCAGCTACGGTTTCCTGGCCGTGTCCATCGTCGCCTTCATCATCCTGGGCAGCGTCTTGGAAGGCATTCCCGCCATCGTGCTGTTCGGGCCGCTGCTGTTCCCGATCGCGGTGCAGGCCGGCGTGCATGAAGTGCACTACGCGATGGTCGTCATCTTCGCCATGGGCATCGGCCTGTTCGCGCCGCCCTTCGGAGTGGGCTACTACGGCGCCTGCGCCATCAGCCGCGTCGACCCCAACGAGGGCATCGGCCCGATCTGGGGCTACATCGCCGCGCTGCTGGTCGGGTTGATTGTCGTCGCCGCTTTCCCCTGGTTCTCGATCGGTTTCCTGTGACGCGACGCGGCGGGCGTCCGACGCCTGCCGCACGCCTCGCCTATTCAGCCACCTTTTCATAAAGATCCATCATGAGTCGTTTCCTGGGCGAAATCCGCCAACTCGGTTATGTGGTGCACGACATCGAAGCCGCCATGGACTACTGGAGCACCACGCTGGGCGTGGGCCCCTGGTACTACAACCCGCGCGTGCCGATCGTGAATTACCAGTACGACGGCGTCAGCCACGAACCGCACAACTCGGTGGCGCTGGCCAACTCGGGCTTCGTGCAGGTCGAACTGATCCAGACCCGCAACGACGTGCCGTCCATGTACCGCGACTTCCTGCAGGCGGGCCGCACCGGTTTGCAGCACGTGGCGTACTGGACCGAAAACTACGACGCCGATCTGGAACGCCTGCTGGCCCAGGGCTTCAAGCCCAAGATGAGCGGCGAAGTCGGCGAAAAAGGCCGCTTCATCTATTTCGACACCGAATACCACCCCGGCACGGTGATCGAACTGTCCGAAGTGGCTGGCCCCAAAGGCCGCCTGTTCGACCTGATCCGCAACAGCGCCACCGACTGGGACGGCAAGGATCCGGTCCGTCCGTTCCCCGACCTGAGCCGCCTGTAAAAGCCCCCCGCCCCGACACCGCTTGCCGCCCGCCACCATGAATTCCCAATTGTTTAGCGCTACCTACCTGATCGAAACGCCGATGGACCCCGCCCGGGTCGCGGAGGTCATGGCAGGCGAGCAGTCCTGCGGCACGTTCACCCGCGTGCAGGGCGAAACCGACGAACTGCGCGCCCGCGCAAGAGCGCGCGTGGAGTCCGTCGAACTGTTGGAATCCGTCGCCACGCCCAGCCTGCCCAACGCCTGGCTGGCGCGGCAGGCGGGTGGCATGCCCGGGCAGTACCAGCGGGCCCGCGTCCGCATCGCCTTCCCCGTCGCCAACGTGGGCGCCAACCTGGCGACCTTGGCGGCAACCGTCGGCGGCAACCTGTACGACCTGGGCGAAGTCACCGGCCTGCGCCTGGAAAGCCTGGAGCTGCCCGCCAACTACCGCGCCCAGTTCGACATGCCGCAAGTCGGCATCGCCGGCACGCGCCAACTGACCGGCGTTGCGACCGGGCCGCTGGTGGGCACCATCATCAAGCCCAATGTCGGGCTGTCGCCCGAACAGACCGCGCATCTGGTGGCACAGCTGTGCGCGGCGGGCGTGGACTTCATCAAGGACGACGAGGTCTGCGCCAACCCCGCGCATGCCCCGCTGGCGCAGCGCGTGGCCGCCGTCATGGCGGTGGTGCGGGCGCACCGCGAACGCACGGGCCGGCAAGTCATGGTGGCCTTCAACATCAGCGACGAGACCGACGCCATGCGCCGCCACGCGGACCTGATCGAACGCGAAGAAGGCACCTGCGTCATGGCTAGCCTGAACTGGTGCGGCTTCTCGGCGATCCAGACCCTGCGACGCAGCACGCCGCTGGCCCTGCACGGCCATCGCAACGGCTATGGCGCCCTGTCCCGCGCGCCACTGCTGGGCATGGATTTCCAGGCTTACCAGACGCTGTGGCGGCTGGCGGGCGTGGACCATATGCACGTGCACGGCTTGCAGGGCAAATTCGCCCAGGACGACCGCGAAGTCGTCGAGTCCGCGCGCGATTGCCTCGCGTCGCTGACGCTGGGCATCGACGACCCCGTCATGCCGGCGTTCTCGTCCGGCCAATGGGCCGGCACCGTCCCCGCCACGTGGTCGGCGGTACGCACCGACGACCTGATGTTCATGTCGGGCGGCGGCATCCTGGCCCATCCGGACGGCCCCGCCGCCGGCGTGCAGAGCATCCGCCAGGCTTGGCAGGCCGTGCGCGAAGGGCAGTCGCTGGAAGACTTCGCGCGGCATGCGCCGGAACTGCAACGCGCCCTGGCCTTCTTCGGAAACCGCGCATGACTGGCGCCGAAGACGGCACGTCCGCACCGCGCGTCTGCTGGTACGGCGACGACTTCACGGGCGCAACCGACACGCTGGCCGAAGTGGCCCGCGCGGGCCTGCGCAGCCTGCTGTTCCTGGGCGTGCCCACGCCTGAACAACTGCGCCGCGCGGGTCCGTTGGACGCCTTGGGCATCGCGGGCGCCGCGCGCGCCATGGCGCCCGATCAGATGGAAGCCGAGCTGCGCGCCGTCGGCCGCTTCATGGCCGGCACCGGCGCTCGCGTGCTGCACTACAAATGCTGTTCCACCTTCGACAGCGCGCCGCACGTCGGCAGTATCGGCGTCGCCATCCGCGAACTGCGCCGCCACATGCCGAACCCGCTTGTGCCCATCGTCGGCGGACAACCCGGCATCGGGCGCTATTGCAGCTTCGCCCAACTGTTCGCCCGCGCGGGCAGTGCGCCCGAGATTCACCGGATCGACCGCCATCCTGTCATGAGCCAGCACCCCGTCACGCCCATGCACGAGGCCGACCTGCGCCTGCATCTGGCGGCCCAAGGGGTGGCCGACATCCGTTCGGTGCCGCACACCGCCTACCCGCGCCTGCGGCAAGCTGCCGACGCCCCCGGCGTGGAGGACTGGATCGACAGCATCATCGACACCTCCGACGGCCCCGTGTTGTTCGACGTGATCGACGATGAGCAATTACCCATCATCGGCCGCCTGATCTGGCGCGCGGCCGCCTGCGTGCCGCTGCTGGCGGTCGGGCCCAGCAGCGTGCAGCAAGCGCTGGCCCGCGCCCACGCGCCCAGCCGCGCGAGCGCCCCCGCCGCCCCCTTGGCGCCTGCGGCGGGACCTGTCCTGATCGTGGCCGGCAGCCTGTCGCCCGTCACGGCCCGGCAGATCGCCGCGTGCCAGCAATACACGCGCCAGCCGCTACAGGTCCAGCGACTGCTGGACGACCCGGACTACGCCGCGCAGCAGGTGCGGCAGGCTGCCTCGTTGCTGGCCGAAGGGCGCAACGTGCTGGTCCACACCGACCGCCCCGCGCAAGCCGTCACCGCCCAACAGGCGGCCGCCACGGCAAGCGGCACCGCGCAACTTGCGGCGTCGATCGTCGCGGCCAGCGCCCAAGCGGGCAAGCGGCTGTCACGCATTGGCATCGCCGGCGGCGATACTTCCAGCCAGGCCACGCTGGCGTTGGGGTTGTGGGGGCTGGCCTTCCATCGCGTATTGGCGCCAGGGGTCACCGTCAGCGTCGCCCGCAGCGACGATCCGGTCATCGATGGCGTCGAACTGATGCTCAAGGGCGGCCAGATGGGCGGCGACCAGCTGTTCGACGATCTGGCCACGGGCACGGCATAAGGCGCGAGCGGTCGTCGGTTATGCTGGCCGGGATTTGTCCGGCGGATGGCCGGACGGCCCCCACCCAGGAGATCCCCTCATGTCTTGGCGGTTCCGCGCATCTCTTATCGCCGCCCTCGCCCTGTGCCTGCCCTTGCCTTTGCTCGCCAGCACCTTGACCACGCAGGCAGAATGGCACACCGCCATCCGCCAGCAGCTGCAACGCAAGATCGAGGCGCCCCCACAGATCCACGAGGCGGCCGCGGACCTGAACGTCCAGGTGCGCATCGTCATCCTGCCCAGCGGCGTCATCGACACCGTGACCCTGGCTCGATCCTCGGGCAACGTCGCGGTAGACAATGCGACGCTCGCCATGATCCGGCGCGGGGGCAAACTGCCCGCCTTCACCCCTGACATGGCGCCCGACAAGCAAATCGTCATGCTGCCCGTGCGTTACGTTGTAGAGAAAAGCGACATCGCTCCCCCGCCGTCGCCGCCGCCTCTCGTGAAGCAAACCCGCAAGAACGCGCCGGACTGATCCAAGGCCTCTTGTGCCCATGCGGGCCATGAACGGCATCGCGCCCGGCTCCGCCTAGCGCCCGTGCCAATACCGCCGCCCGCGGTCCCGCTGCGACCACACGTCCAACCCTTGCATGGTGGATACCGCCATCACCGCCCCGTTCCGGTCGCTGCGCCAGAATGCTGCCCCCGCACGCAACCAGCGCCGCTCGACCGCCGGCGCCGGATGCCGAAAACGGTTCAGGTGACCGGCTTGCGCCAAGGCGTGGCTGGCCTGTGTCGCAACCACCCAGTCCCGTCCAGACGATGACGCCGAGCCGTGATGCGCCGCCATCACCACATCCGTCGCAGGGACGCCGCGCGCGACCAGTTCGCGCTCCTGCGCAACGCCGATGTCGCCCGTCAACAGCAGCGAATGGCTGACGCCCTCCACGCGCAGCACGCAACTGTCCGCGTTGCGGTCGGCAACCGCTCCGCTGCCGCCACCGGCCGGATGCAGGAAGGTGAACGTCACGCCATCGACTTCCCAGGCGTCGCCCCGTCGGCACCGCAACCTCTCTTGCGGCAAGGCCGGCTGCGCAGCGGCATCCGGCCACAGCCGAGCATCCCGCCGCACAAACGCCGCCACATCAAACGACGCATAACTGCGCCCCACCGGCACCGCGGCCAACACCGCCCGCGTGCCGCCCACGTGGTCCTGGTCGGCATGCGACAGCACCAGCACGTCCAGCGCGCCGATCCCGCGCGCCTGCAAAAACGGCGCCACCACGCGTTCGCCGGCGTCGCTCCCGCCGTAATGGCGCGGGCCGGCATCGAACAGCAACGTCTGGCTTGCGGTTTCAACCAGGATGGCGCTGCCCTGCCCCACATCCAGCGCGCTCATCCGCCAATGGCCAGGGTCCGGACGGTCCGGCCTCCAGCACAGCAATGGCAGCATGCATACCCACCCTGCATACCGCGCCGGCCAGCCCCGCGTCTGCAATGCCCACACCATTCCCGCCACCGCCAGCAGCAGCCACGGCCACGGTGCCGCCGCCACCGCAAAGCTCGCCCAGCCCGCGTTGCCGACCCACGCCACCGGCACCATCGTGTAATCGAACGCGGCCACCCCCAACTGCCCCACCCAGGCCGCGGCGCTTTGCGCACCCGGCACCACCGACAGCGCCGCGCACAGCAGCGCCAGCGGCGTCACAACGAACGTCACCGAGGGAATCGCCACCGCGTTGGCCAGCGGAGACCCCACCGATACCTGATACACCAGGAACGCCAGCAGCGGCGTCAGCCCCAAGGTGACCAGCAACTGCAGGCGCGTCGCCTGCCCCAGCCGGGCCATCCAGCGCTGGCGCCAGCCCGCCTCCACGTCGAACGGCGCATCCGCGATACGGAGCAGAATCGCCACCGCCCCGAACGACAACCAGAACCCCACCGACAACGGCGCCCACGGGTCCAACGCCACCACCCCCGCCGCCGCGCACGCCAGCACCCGGCCTGCCGTCAGCGGCAGCCGCGACATCGCCGCTGCCAGCACCACCGACAACATGAAAAACGTACGCCGCGCGGGCACGCCCCATCCCGCCAACAGGCAATACAGCAAGGCCACGACGGCCGCCGCCGCGCCGCCCGCAACGCGCGACGGCGCAAACTCCGCCAAGCCCACGCCCCGCCATCGCGCCCGCCGCCACAGCGCCGCGACCAGCACCCCCGCAATGCCGGCGATTGAGGTCACGTGCATGCCGCTGATTGACACCAGATGCGTGATGCCGCTGCGGTTGAAGATGCGCCAGTCGTCCCGCGCCACACCAGCCTGATCCCCAATCGCCAACGCAATCAGCACGGGCGCATAGCGATGCTCCCCCAACGCCTTGCGCAAGCCCTCGCGCACCAGATGCCGCGCCCGTTCAATCGCGATGCCCGGCGACACCCAGGGCGCGTCATCCAGCAAACGCGGCTGCCCCCGCACCGTGCCCACCGCGCGCAAGCCCCGGGCAAACATCCGCGCCTCCGCATCGGGCCCCGCCGGGTTCAGCACGCCATGCGGACGCCGCAAGACCAGCGCCATGCGCCAGACCTGGCCGGGCAGCAGCTGGGGAAGTTCCTGCAAGCTTCCGCGCTTTGCGCCGGGCGGCGCCTGCCACGTCACCTGGATGCGCGACGGAATGCCGGGCCGGGCGGGTTCCGCCAACTCGGCCACGAAGCGCTGATGTTGTTCGTCTCCGTCCGGCAGTTCAGCCACGCGCACGATCAGGCGCGACACCTGATCCTGGTGGAGGTCCGCCAAGGCGTCATCCAGGCGGTGTTGGGCCTGAAGGCTGGCGTTGAGCGTGCCCGTACAAAGTCCCAGCGTTAGGGCACAGGCAATACGAAGCGCGTCGGGGCGGCAGCGCGCCCAGCAGCCTGCGGCAACGATCCCCCCGCCCGCGACCAGCCACAACAGCATTCGTCCCGGCAATGCCGGCAAGCATTGCACCAGCGCTGCGCCGGCGACGAACGCCAAACAGAATGAACGACCGGTAATGACCCTCTCCCAAAGCCAGGAGCGTAGGTCGTGGCGCAACACGCTGGGGTATCTAGTGAACGGGGTTGTCCGCCTCGGGTGGCCGTAAGGAGGGCTTGCCGATCGATAGGGGGACCCATGCGGAGATGACGGAACGTTAGACGCGAGACTGTTTCGTCAACGCCACCGCTTTACCCATGGTGACAGCACCACTGGCATAAGGCCAGTTGACAGGAGCCTGCTTGGAAATTGCGGTCTGACACCGTACTCGATACGTATCAAAGAGCTTCCTGAATACAACGTACTGAATGCCCGGAGATTGCGCCAATGCAGCCAGGATCGTGACCGGGTTTTCCCCATCTCGCAATTCTGCGATTTACAGCTTTCTCAGCCCAATTTAGAGTGGTGTAGCGCCACCAGACAGGTGCTTCGAAACATCATTCTTGTGCGCGTCGTTCTTGGATTTCCTACCTGTATCAATCGTACCCACGTAACTTTTGAGAGGTCTGCGATGTTCCATACCTTCAGCACAAAAATTGCGGTCACCATGCTGGTGGCGGCGCTAGGATCCGGGGCGGCGGTAGCGGCGCCCAAAGAGGCGACGGACGCCACCAAGCAAGCTAACGACGCCTTAGCCAAATACCTGCCCTTCTCAAACAAACAAGACTTCGAAAACGCCCGGCGCGGTTTCATCGCGGACTTGCCCAGCCCCACCATCAAAGGCCAAGAGGGCAACACCGTTATCGACCTGGCGCAGTACGACTTCCTGAAGCAGGACGGCCCCACCCCACCCACCGTAAATCCCAGCCTCTGGCGGCAGTCGCAGTTACTGGCTATCCGCGGACTGTTCAAGGTCGTTGACGGCATCTATCAAGTGCGCAATATCGACTTGGCGAACATGACGTTTGTGCGCGGGAAAACGGGGTGGATCGTGATCGATCCCCTGACGTCCACCGAAACCGCCAAAGCCGCCCTCGACCTCATCAATGAAAAGGTGGAAAAACTGCCCGTCACCGGCGTGATTTTCACGCACTCGCACGTGGATCACTTTGCTGGCATACGCGCCATCGTTGATGAAAAGGACGTCCGCTCGGGCAAGATTCCGGTGATTGCGCCCGAAGGGTTCATGGAAGAAGCCGTTAGCGAAAACGTGTTCGCCGGCAACGTCATGAGCCGCCGCGCATCTTATATGTACGGCAACCTGCTGCCCAAGAATGCGCAGGGCAACGTGGGCGGCGGTTTGGGCCTGACCACGTCCGCGGGCACGATTACCTTGTTTGAACCCAACAAGATCATCGACAAGACCGGCGAGACCATCACGGTGGACGGGACCGAGGTCGTATTCCAGATGGCGCCCGGCACGGAAGCCCCCGCCGAGATGCTGTTCTACTTCCCGCAGTTCAAGGCCATCGACCTGGCCGAAGACGCGAACCACACCTTGCACAATATTCTGACGCTGCGTGGCGCCAAGGTGCGTAGCGCGCAAAAGTGGGCGCATACCCTGGGCGAGACCATCGACCTCTGGGGCAAGGACGCCGTGGTTTCGTTCGGCAGCCATCACTGGCCGCAATGGGGCAACGAGAACGTCGTGGCGCACCTGGAAAAGCAGCGCGACCTTTATAAGTACATCAACGACCAGACCTTGCGCATGGCCAATCAAGGCATGACCATGCACGAAATTGCTGAAGCGTTCGTGCTGCCCGACAGTTTGGCCAAAGAGTTCTACAACCGGGGCTACTACGGCAACTTGAAGCACAACGTGCGCGCCACCTATCAGCTGTATCTGGGTTTCTGGGACGGCAACCCCGCCAACTTTGACCCCCTTCCCCCCAAGGAAGAGGCCGTTAAGTATGTGGAGATGGTCGGAGCGGACAAGATGATCGCCACCGCCAAGGCCGCCTTTGACAAGGGCGACTACCGTTGGGCCGCCACGGTAGCTAACAAGGTTGTGTTCGCCGACCCGAAGAATCAGGCGGCGCGCGACGTGCAGGCGGATGCGCTGGAGCAGTTGGGCTACCAGGCTGAATCGGGCCCGGCCCGCAACTTCTATTTGTCTGGCGCACAGGAACTGCGAGGCGGCGTGCAAAAGATGGCCACGCCCAACACCAGTTCGCCCGACATCATCCGTGGCATGACCACCGAGATGTTCCTGGACTTCCTGGCCATCCACTTGAATGGACCCGAAGCGGGCGCCAAGTCATATGCCTATAACCTGATCTTCCCGGACATCAAGCAGAAGTACATATTGACGGTGAAGAACGGTGTGATGAACTACAGCAAAGATAAGCAGCTGGACAAGGCCGACGGCACGGTCACGCTGAATCGCACCACGCTGGATGACATCGCGTTGGGCAAGCTGAAGCTGGGTAATCTGTCAGAAAGCGGCGAAGTGCAGATCGAAGGCGACAAAGCCAAGTTCAAGGAAATGCTGACCAACTTCGACAAGTTCGATTTCTGGTTCACCATCGCCGAGCCGTGATCGTCGTCAGAGAAATGCCCCCGGACGGTTGCCCGGGGGCATTTTCATGGCCTGAACTTTTATCACAGCAACGTGAACAACAGCTTGGTCAGCGTACCAGCGTGGCCATTTGCACACAAAGCGACGGCACCGACACCTCGTGATAGAAGACGTTGTGCGCCCAGGTTCCCGCCACCACCGCCAATACCGCGAAAATGAACGGTGCAAAGACCATGGGCAAGCGGCCCAGAAAGCCCAAGCCGCCCACGCGGTCTGGGTGGGACGGTACCAGCTTGAGCGGCAAGCGCGCGATGCGCAGCAACACGATGCCGGCCAGTACCAGCCGCCATACCCACGCCAGCCGCAACACCGAGAACAGCGGACGCGTCACCAACAGAAACCACCACGCCGAAAACGAGCGCTGGCGGTCTGCCGAACCCGTCCACACCAGCTCGTCGGGATTGGGCGCAACCTGACGCTGTCGGCAACTACCTGCCGGAAGCGCGGCGCCAGCGCTTCGTCCACCAGCCCCGTGCGCCAGAACTGATCCAGGCACATCGGCACAAGCTTGTGCGCGATGCCCTCGGCCAGCACCAGCCGGCGTTGCAGCCGGAAGAACCAATCATTGCGGACCAGCGAAAACAATTCGATGCCGAGGCCGGGCGAGCGCTCTTGATTCTTGGGGGTCCGCCTCTAGCAAATATCGGCTGGCTGCACCTTCGGCTCGGATCAGCCTAGAAACTGACGGCGAGTCCCACCGAAAAACCGGAAACATTGTTGCCGAACACGTAGCGGCCCACGAGTCGTGTCCGCGTAATGAAAACGTTATGGGCGCTGGAATCCAGCTCCAGGCCGGCGCCCACCGACGTCAAGCGATCGAAGCCAAGAATGCCCCGCTGATCCCCCAGAAACTCCGAGTGCGTCAGCTCTAGCACGTAGCGCAAGGGACGATCCAGCGCCATGATTCCGGTCGGGGCTCGGTAGCGTGTCCACAGATTCAGTGACTGGGCGGTGGCGCGGCCTGTCACCGCGCTTGAGCTGTCAAAGCTCTGGAGTCGCATATCTGAATAGCGCAACTCGACATCGACCTTGTACTTTTCCCGGTAATGCTCATAGTCCAGCATGATGGAGCCACCCAAGCCATAAGCATTGAGCGAACCTCGATCCAGAAAGTCGATCTCGGTGTCTGTTTTACGACCGACGTACCAACTTGCTGCCCGCAGATCGCTGGTAACGTTACCCAACGCAAAATTGAAGATGGGCCGCAGCTTCAACTCGTCGGTCAACTTGAAGTCCCACCCGATGCCCCCGGTGGCCGACACGCTGGTCCACTTCGCCGGGATCTTTCGGGATTCGGTTCCATCTGACGCAATAAACGCCGGATCGTAGCGGCTGCCCGCCAGAACGCCCTCCAGGTAGATAGGCACGGACTTGCTGATGGTGTCTCCGCCGCCAAGCTGGGTCATACCGAACTCGGTGGATCCAGACACCCCAGCCCCGCCACTGCCGATCGACAACGAACTCGTCGTTATGTCTGGCACGATGGAGAACGACATCAGGGCCAGTACGCCGTTGGCGCGCTTTTGGAGGTCAGGCTTGATTAGCCGCAAGCCGTTTTGCGCCATGACCGGCGCCGCCAAACATACTAGGGCGACACTACTGATCCACCGGGCGCTCCGACGCGCGCCCCATCGCTTCAACAGTGAACGGAATACACGCTGGCGTGCCATCGTCATTGTGTTTTACTCGCTTAGTCTGCCGCCTTGGCGCCCTGTGCACGCACTAACGAATATGCAATGTAGTACTTATAAATATTGCTGACGTATTGGACCGTTTCCCGCCCTATGCGCTGAGCGGCGACTCGCTCCACGTTATCGAACCAGACGTTTGGGTCCAGCCCTTTTGCAGCGGCCTCCTTGCGCAGCTGACTGACCCTGCCTGGTCCGGCGTTGTACGCCGCAAAGGCGAACAAACCTTTGTTCAGATCCGTCATCGGTTCCTTCGCGTAATACTGATCAATCATGAAGCGGATGTACTTCACGCCGCCATGGATGTTCTCTTCTTCGCGCCGGATGTCACCCACTTTCAGGTCTTTCCCCGTGGCAGGCATGATCTGCATCACGCCCACCGCACCCACCGCACTTTTGGCCTGCTGATCCAGCCGTGACTCCTGGTAGCCCTGCGCCATCATCAGCAGCCAGTCAATGCTGTACTGATCGCTATATTTACGGAAGAACTCCGCCAGGCGATGAAATTTATCGATCTCCCCCGGGTCCGTCGCGGCCTTCACCCACTTCACCGACTTCAAGTACTTTGTTAGTTGCTGGTTGCCGAACGAGGTGCCAATGCGGTTCTTCTCCATGAAGGGATTCAGCGTGGCGGCGAGCTTGGGCGAATCTTTCCGGAAGGCAAAAGCGATGTCACTACCTGAATCCACCTCCAGGTTTTCATACACCCGAATCTGCTGAAAAATCTGCTTCCAGAAATTTGCCAGATAGCGATCCGACACGGTGTACTTCACCAGGTCGGCGCTGACCATTTCCAGAATATCGTCGGTTTCGAACACGCCAGGCGCGTCGCGGATAATTGTGGGCTTGAGCCCCTTGGCTTGCAGCTCAGCGTTCAGCTTCTTGACGCTGCCGTAATAGCTGCTGGCGGGGTTGAGGAACAGCTCTTGTCCCGCAAGATCGTCCAGTGACCTCAATTCCGGCGCTGCCGGCGCGGCGACGATAATTTCGCGTACTCCCGTTGCGAGCGGCGTGCTGAAATCAACTTGCTTCTGGCGTTCTTCCGTCACCGTCAGATTGGCGGCGATGATGTCGCCTTTTCCTGCCAGCAAATCGGGAATCAGACGTTCCCGAGACGTAGGTAAAAAGACAACATGGACTCGAACGTTCTTGTTCTTCAACTGGACGTTCAGGTCGTTCTCAAACGCCGTCATCATGTCGGCAATGATGCCGCGCTGCGTGCCGCCTTTGTCCAAAAAGTAGAGGGTTTTGTTGTAGGGCACCAGCACCCGAATCTGCCTGCGCTGGATCATCCCGTCGAGGTCACCAGTCCACGGTTTGACGTTATAGGCAAGTGCCAGGGGGTCTGAATTGGGCGGTGCATCCGAGGCTCGGGATATGCCTACGGGTGCGAAAGGCAGCAATGCGCAGAGCGCCAGGGCAAAAAGACGGGATGGCATACCACCTCCGAGCGAGGGAACGATGTGGCTTTCTCGTCATGCAAACCCTCGCGACCGAGTTGCGTCTCGTGGCTTAATTCATTATGTAGAGCACATTCTGCCTACGCTACTTAGTGTTAACCCGGCCCAACAAGCCCCCGCCACACCCCGCATTGACAAACCCCTTCCCGGTATCTTAGGATTCGCCCTCTTTTCCACCCCCTTCCTTTCTGAGTGCAACCGTGTCTGCCATCCGTCACTACGCCTAAACGCCGACGACTACCGCCCTGGTAATCGCGGTCTGCCTGCGCGCCCCTTGCTGCTCGACGCCTGCGTCTTGAGCGCATGTCACGGGGTCCAGGCGCGGTTCCAGGAAGCACACACCCCACTCGCTTTCCTTTCCCGTCCAGACTGCGTCGTCGGCTTTTCCACTGCTTTGGAGAAGACCCCATGACGCAAGATTTCTGCGCTTACGCGCAATCGCTGGACCTGTTCCGCTACCCCCGCACGCCGCACCTGGAAGGCTCGCGCCTGCAAGACGGTGACGAAGGCCATGACCATGTGCCGTACCGCCGCTTGGCCGGCCTGCATCTGGTCGTCGAAGAAAAGCTCGACGGTGCCAACACCGGCATCAGCTTCAGCCCCTCGGGCGAACTGCTGCTGCAATCGCGCGGGCATTATCTGGTGGGCGGCGGCCGCGAACGACAATTCAACTTCGTCAAGGCATGGGCCGCGGCGCACACCGACTGGCTGTTGAAACGCCTGGAAGACCGCTATGTGATGTACGGCGAGACGCTGACGAAGAAGCACTCGGTGTTCTACGACGCCTTGCCGCATCACTTCTTCGAGTTCGACGTCCTGGATCGCCACAGCGGCGACTTCCTTTCCACCGACGCGCGCCGCGCCTTGCTGGCAGACGGCCCCGTCCTGTCCGTGCCGGTCCTGTATGAAGGCGTCGCCCCGTTCAGGCTTGACACGCTCAAAGCCCTGCTGCGGCCGTCGCTGGCCAAGACGCCGGACTGGCGCGAGGCCTTTGAGGCCACCGTGCTGCGCGAAGGATTGGACCTGCAACGCGCCTGGAAGCAATGCGACAAGTCGGACCTGTCGGAGGGCCTGTACATCAAGGTGGAAGCCGACGGCAGGACAGTTGCCCGCTACAAGTGGGTGCGCCGCGACTTCGTGCAGGCCATCCTGGACTCGGACAAACATCATTCCGAACAGCCCTACGTGCCCAACCTGCTGGCGCCCGGCGTGGACCTCTATGCACCGCGCCTCGCGGTGGACTGGGACACGCTGCGCGGCGCCGCTGGACAATAAGGAATAGATCATGCAATACGCACAATTGCAGGCGCTCACGCCTGCCCCCGGCCACACGCCGGATTACGACGCCTGCCTGGCGGCATTTCCCGCTCTGGAACTGGCCAAGACCACGCCGCAAGACCCGCGCTATCACGGCGAGGGCGATGTCTGGACCCATACGAAAATGGTGGTGGAAGCGCTGCTCGCCTTGCCCCAGTACCAGGCGGCGGCCCGGGCTGACCAGGAAGTGGTGCTTCTTGCAGCCTTGCTGCACGACGTTGCCAAGCACAGCACCACGGTCATCGACCCGGTCACCGGCGCCATCGGCCAGCCGGGCCATTCCCGCAAGGGCGCCATCGATGCGCGCATCGCGCTATGGGATGCCGGCGTGCCCTTTGCCGTGCGCGAAGCCGTATGCAGATTGATCGCGGTCCACCAGGTGCCGTTCTTTGCCCTGGAGGGCTCGCGCCGCGGCAAGACGCCCGAGTTCATCGTGCGCGAACTGTCCTGGCAGGTCGACATCCCCCTGCTCGCCATGCTTGCCGAAGCCGACATGCGTGGGCGCATCTGCGCGGATAGCCAACGCGTGTTGGACAACATCGCGCTCTTCTGCGAGTTGGCGCGCGAAGAGCGTTGCTTTGGCCAGCCGCGGGCCTTCGCCGATGTCCATACGGCGGTCAGTTATTTTCGTGGCGCCGACGTGCATCCCGATTACCCGCTGTTTCAGGAATCGGGTTCGCGGGTCATTGTGATGTCGGGCCTGCCCGCATCGGGCAAGAACACCTGGGTCGCCCGGCATCATCCCGATCTGCCGGTGATTTCATTCGACGATGCGCGAGAGGAATTGGGCCTGCGCCACGGCAAGAACGAAGGCATGGTGGCGCACTTGGCCATCGACCGGGCCCGCGAGCTGCTGCGGCGCAAGGCGCCCTTCGTCTGGAACGCCACGCACCTTAGCGAACTGATGCGCAAGAAGACGCTGGATCTGCTGTATTCCTATGACGCACACGTCGAGCTGGTCTATCTGGAGCAGCCGCGTGCCGAATTGCTGCGGCGGAACAGCCGGCGTGATACGTCCCTGTCGAACAAGACGCTGACCGGCATGCTGCACCGCTGGGACCTGCCGCTGCCGACCGAGGCGCATCGGGTGACGTATGCCGTGTGACCGGACGAGCCTGCTCTGCCCTGACCCGGCAATCCGCTGAGGCCCTCGGCAAGCCCTTGGCCAGCGCTCGCCCCAGGGGCGCGCGTCCGAGCGCGGAGCTCCCCCGCTCAGGCGCCCGCCCCCCGGGCGGTGGATTCGTCCGGATTTTCGGCGTAGAGTCATTGTTTCCCTACTGACCGGACGCGTTACGGAGACCCCATGGCCGATTACCCCAATACCCTGCTTCTCATCGACAACGAATGGCGCGAAGCGAAAGGCGGCGCGCGCATTGACGTCGTCAACCCCGCCACCGGCCAGAAGATCGGCCAGGTTGCCCACGCCAAGCGCGAAGACCTGGACTTGGCGCTAGCCGCCGCGCAGCGCGGGTTCGAAACCTGGCGCGACACGTCCGCCCATGAGCGCTGCGCCGTCATGCGTCGTGCCGCCGCCCTGCTGCGCGAACGCGCCGATTCGGTGGCCCGCCTGCTGACCCAGGAACAGGGCAAACCGCTGGCCGAAGCGCGCGGTGAAGTGCTGGCCGGCGCTGAAATCATCGACTGGTTCGCCAACGAAGCGCTGCGCGTCTATGGCCGCATCGTGCCGTCGCGCAACCCGCTGGCGCAGCAATTGGTCATCAAGGAACCCGTCGGCCCCGTCGCGGCGTTCACCCCTTGGAATTTCCCGGTCAACCAGGTCGTCCGCAAGCTGGGCGCCGCGCTGGCCACCGGCTGCTCCTTCCTGGTGAAGGCGCCCGAAGAAACCCCCGCGTCCCCCGCCGCCCTGCTGAACTGCTTTGTCGACGCCGGCATCCCCAAGGGCGTGCTGGGCCTGGTCTTCGGCTCGCCTGCCGAGATTTCCAGCTACCTGATCCCGCATCCGGTGATCCGCAAGGTCACGTTCACGGGCTCGACCCCGGTCGGCAAGGAACTGGCCGCGCTGGCCGGCCTGCATATGAAGCGCGTGACGATGGAACTGGGCGGCCACGCCCCCGTGATCGTGGCCGAGGACGCCGACGTCGAACTCGCCGTGAAGGCCTCCGGCGGCGCCAAGTTCCGCAACGCCGGCCAAGTCTGCATTTCGCCGACGCGCTTCCTGGTCCACAAGAGCATCAAGGCCGCATTCGAGAAAGCCTTCGTCGCCCACGCCGAAAAGCTCAAGCTGGGTGATGGCCTGACCGAAGGCACGACACTTGGGCCCCTGGCCAATGACCGCCGTTTGACGGCCATGGACAAGATCGTCAAGAACGCCAGCGAAAAGGGCGCGCGCATCGCCACCGGCGGCGCGCGGGTCGGCGGCGCGGGCAACTTCTTCGCGCCCACGATCCTTACCGACGTCCCGCTCGACGCCGACATCTTCAATGAAGAACCGTTCGGCCCGATCGCCGCGATCCGCAGTTTCGAAACGCTGGACGAGGCCATCCGTGAAGCCAACCGCCTGCCGTTCGGGCTGTCCGCTTATGGCTTCACCAAGTCGATCAAGACGGTACACGAGCTGTCGCGCCGCCTTGAAGTGGGCATGCTCTGGGTCAACCAGCCCGCCACCCCCTCCGCTGAACTCCCGTTCGGCGGCGTGAAGGATTCCGGCTACGGCTCTGAGGGCGGCCCGGAAGCGCTTGAGGCCTACCTGGTGACGAAGGCGGTCTCCGTCGTCGGCGTCTGATACGGCCTGCGTGCCACCGGTTCGGCGCTGCGCCGGCCGGCGGCCATCAAGGTGCAGGCACCGGGGCTACTCCGCTTTAACCTGCGCCTTGGTAATGACCCCGCCCCACTTGGTTTTTTCCTCGTGGACAAAAGACCCGGCCTCAGACCGGGTCTTGATCATTGGGAACGTCCCGATGTCCGCCAGCCGCCCCTGCACGTCAGACTCTCGCAGGACATCATTGATCGCGGCATTCACTGATTCCAGCACACCCGCCGGCGTTCCCTTCGGCGCAAAGACGGCAAACCAGCCCGATGTCACCATGCCGGGCAGCGTGGACTTGACCAAGGGGATGTTTTCGAACCCGGGCAACGCCTCGTCCGCACTCATCGCAATCGGCACCAGCTTGCCCGCCCGCACAAGCGGCACTAGCGGGGCCACCCCGTCGATGTAGACGGGGATATCGCCTTTGATCAGTGTCTGCAAAGCCTGGGACGTACCGCTGAAACTGACCTGCCGGAAATCGCGATCACTGAGTTGTCCCATCAAGTACACGGACAAGCTCGGAATCGACCCGCGGGTGGGGCTGCCGATCACCAGATCAGAATCCTCTCCCCCTTTGGCCGCGGCGACAAGGTCCGCCACGGTCCGGTACGGCGTGCCTGGCGTCGTGACAAGCATCATCGGCGTGTAGCCCAACGTCGCCACCACGTCGGTATCGCGCTCGATATCGAACTTGGCGGCCTGGTACAGGAACGGCGTGGTCACGGCGGCCGCCGCGTGGAACATGGCCAACGTATAGCCATCCGGATCGGCGCGCGTCAGCGCGCTCATGCCGATGATTCCGTTGCCGCCGGGCCGGTTTTCAACGATCACCGGCTTGCCCCAGCGCTGCCCCAACTTGTCGGCGACCAATCGGGTGATGATGTCCGGCGCGCTGCCCGCAGCGGTCGGCGCGATGAACCTGACCGGCTTGTCCGGAAACGTCGCCGCCTGCACCGCGCTGGAAGCCGCGCAACTTGCCGCGACGGCCATGCCTAACAACCACTGATGAAGCCTCATGATGTCTCCTTATGCGGCGTCATCGCGGCAGCCGCCTCGTGCGCACATTATTAACAGTCTATCAATTAAAATATAGATTTAATTGATAGACTGTTAAATAAGGGTTTACACCACAGCTCGACACCCGCGACCGCGGGACGATTCAGGCGGTCTTGGTTGCGCGCGGCTTACGCTTGGGTGGCACGGCGGCGCCTAGCTTCACGGTCCAGTTCGCGATGCCGTCAAGCAGGATCTGCAGACCGGTTTCGAAGGCCAGGTCGGTGTCCAGGCTGGAGAACGCGTCGCTGACGTAGCGCGCGCCGGGGTACTGCTCGGCGGGCATGGATTCCAGGCGGCTCTGGATGAAGTCGCGATGGTAGATGGGCAGTTGCTTGGCGGCCTCGGCCCGGCTGCTTGCCACCAGAAACTGGGCCAACAGGTGGTACGCCAGGGCGACCTGCTTGGCGGAGAACCCGCCCTGCATGAATGCCGTCGTCGCATGATTGAAGAACGCCGCGCCGAAATCGGTTTCACCCGGTTCGACATCCTGGAACAGGCGAAATCGGTTGTGGGAAGCCACATAGGTGCTGACGCCGGGATTCTCGACGGCAAAGGCCAAGCTGACGCGCGCGATCGTTTCGACATCGGCGCGCCAGTTGCCCGTCAATGCGGGCATTCTGGCCAGCCGCTCGCGGTAGTAATTGTTCAGCACGCCCGTGATGAGCTTGTCCCGCCCCCCCAGGTAGTAGTGAATCAGCCCAGGCGCCACGCCGAAGTCCTTGGCCAGCTGCACCATCGAGATCTGGTCCAACGACGTTTCACGCGCCAAGAAAATAGCGCGCGCAATGATGGTGGCGCGGCTGAGCGTCGCCTGGTCGTTGATGGGTGATTCGACCCTGGGCGGACGGCCGCGCTTGCGCGGCGCAGCCTCGCTGGCGGTGGGCCTCTTGATGGCGGGCATATCGGCACTCTTGAAGATTGGGAGGGTTGGAGGCATCCTAAAGTCTTATTGCCCCCCTGGCAAATAAACTGGCCACCAACCCGCCCGCAGGCGTCTGCGCCCCTCCCTGCCCTCGACTTCGGCCTACAGC
The DNA here is from genome assembly GCF_057799415.1 of Achromobacter sp. 18P8.1.1. NCBI lineage: Bacteria > Pseudomonadati > Pseudomonadota > Betaproteobacteria > Burkholderiales > Alcaligenaceae > Achromobacter > Achromobacter sp. 18P8.1.1. The sequence continues at coordinate 71,792 of NZ_JBYOKH010000012.1, forward strand.
CCCGTTCGGCTTCCCAGATACGCGCCGGCCCCTGGCGCCTCCAGCGCCAGGTCCAGCTGCGCAAGCATTTGCCGGGCGGTGCATATGGCGGTCGATGTCACCGGGATACCCAGAGCCGCTTGGGCACGTTCAATGGCCGCCAGCGACGGCATTTGCACGCAGGCCGACAGCACAACGGTATCCACGCCGGCGGTATCAAGCGCCTTTACGTCCTCGAGCAACGCAAGGGGATCCCGCTCTCCCACTTGCAGGTTGTCCAGGATGCTGAAGTTCCGGAAGTCCTTCACTTGGATTCCTTCCGCCTCGATGTAGTCGACAACCACCCGGGTCAGGGCATCGCTATACGGAGCCAGAAGCGAAATGCGTTTGGCGCCGAACGCCTTCAATTGATCGACTAGCGCACCTGCCGACGTCATGATCGCGGGAAGATGGGACGTGCCTTGCAGCGCCTCTTGCAATTCGCGCTGCGCCTGGCGGTGATAGCCCAGCCCCATACACATCGTCGCCACCAAGCAAGCCGTGCTCATGACATCGACGCGGGCATCCGCCAGTTCCAATGCGCAGCGGCCCATGTCGCGGTTCATTCGCTGCAATTCCTCGGGCACCACGCGATGCATGCGTACCCGACTGGCATGGAAAGAAAACCGCTCTGGAAGAACCTGCATGCGCGCCCCGAAAATCGCGGGGACTTCGCGTTCCATCGTGACATTCGAGCTGGGAACGATCTGGCCGATCTTGTAGGTCATGCCGCGCCTTCATGGGTGTGAATTTCGCATGCGCCGTGGGCAAGCAGCACGGCCCGAAGCGACGCCGGAACCGGTGTCCCGATCCGCTCGTCCTGACGCACGCAGATAGGTGAAAAAACCGCCGAAAAAACGGCGGATCCGTCGGGTCGGCGGGCCTCCAGTTCAATGTCGAATGATCGGGTACGCAGGGCGCCCAGGCGGCACTCGATGAAGATCAAGTCTCCCGGCCACAGTGTGCCGACGAAGTCGAACGACATAGCCCGGCACGGCGTGCCAACGTCGTGGGCGTCACCCAATCGGCACCCTTCACCCAGATGCCCGGTGTAAAGCGCGACCGCGCCCAGCACGTAGTCGGGAAAGCGTCCGGTATAGACAACGCCGGCGGGATCGCAATCGCCCCACCGGACTTCCCGGCGGACGACGAACGGCGCCGTGGTCAAGACCATTTCCGTGGCATTCATGAGCGCGCTCCGGAGGGCGCGGCAACCAGACCCGCAGCCTCGAAACCCATGACCAGCGCGGGGTACTGTTCACGCAGCCGTTCGATGTCGACTCGCCCGGTGCGCGTCATGAACCGCAGCACGAATTCCTGGGGCTCATACGCGTCCATCCATTCCCGAATATTCTCGTACCAGTTGAACGAGGCTTCGGAGGCCCCGATCAGCTTCTGCTTTTGCGGTTGCCGCTCGGCGACATACGCCTGCAGGGCGCGCGGGATATCGTCGGGCGACCCGTCCAGCGCCTTGGCCAGCGCGATGGCATCCTCCATGGCAATGCGCGTGCCCGAACCGATGGAGAAGTGCGCGCTACTCAGCGCATCGCCGATCAGCACCCGGTTGCCTACATGCCAGTTACGAGCACGGATGACTGGGAACTGGCGCCAATTGGAATGGTTGGAGACCAGCCGGCAGCCCTGCAGTTCCGGCGCGAAGACGCGCTCGAATACGGTTCGCCGCGCTTCGGCGCTCATCGCCTCCATGCCCAACGACTGCCAGGTGTGGTGATCGCACTCGGCCACGAAGGTGCTCATCGATTCGGAGTACGGGTAGTAATGCGCAACGAAGTAGCCGGCGTCCTGCTTGCGGAACACCAGACTAGGGGACGAAAAGGCCTTCTCGACGCCAAACCAGGCGAAATGGTTGGAGAGACTGGCGCGCTCAACGTCGAACGCATCGGCCTCACTGTCGCGCACCCGGGAATGGATGCCGTCTGCACCGACGACAACGTCCGCGTCCAACGCGCCGAAGTCCTCGATACGCTCTTCGTACCGGATATCAACACCCAGGCTCCGGGCGCGACCGCTCAGGATCTGCAGCAGCTTGATGCGCGGGATGGCGCCGCCACTGCCGGGGCGCTTGATCGTGACCGGTGTATCGCGGGACACAATCACCTGCCGGTCGCTAAAGCGCATCGCCGCCACCAGCGCGTCGAACACCTGCGGCTCGGCGTTTCGCAAGTGGGCAAGCCCGGTATCGGCCATGACCACGCCGAAGCCGAAGGTGGCGTCCGCGGGATTCTGCTCGTACACCGTAATGCTGGCCTCGGGCTGAGACTGCTTCAACAAGATCGAGAGGAACAGGCCTGAAGGCCCTCCTCCAATGATGGCAGCTTTCATACGTGCTCCAGCGGAGCGATCACCAAGGAATCCATATCGAAACGCTCGATGCGGCCCGCCAGCCCGCCTGTCAGCGCGCCGTACCAAACGGCGGGCTTGAATCCCAGCGCTTTGCGTTGGAAGGTCAACGCCGGCGAACCCTCGATGCGGACGTAACCGTTGCCGGCAGGCTGCACGGCGTAGCCAGGCGTGGCCGCGGCAATCTCGAGCAGCGGTTTGAACTCCAGGACATCCAGCACGTAGACGGCGGCGTTTCCCGTGGGGCTTCCACCGAGTGCCGCGCCCTTCGCCTGCCAGACGGGCTCAATGGCGGTGAATCCCTCTTCCTCCAGCCGCATCGCGGCCTCCAGGGTGTTCTGGGCGTCGGCCGCATCTTCGCCGCTGAACGGACGCACCTGCCATGTGATTTCAATCGGATACCCGTTGGGGTCGTTGAAATAGATGGATTCGATCACCTCGTGACGAATCTGATAGCGCAGCGCAATGCCGACCGCCTCCACCCGAGCACGCCATTGCAGCAGCTCTTCTTCACTTTCCACCCGCCACGCCGTATGCGTCGCGCGATCCTGATAATGGTCAGTTGGAACCAGGTGTTGCGGCCGCTGCGTCCCGATGTAATAGAAGAACGCAATCGTGCTGCCATCGCCGCTGTCGAAGAAAAAATGCAGGAAGTCCGGATGATTCTCCGGCCCCCAGCCTTTCGCGGAAATTGCGTGCACAAGCGGCAAGCCCAGCAGGTCGCGATAAAAGCGCACTGTTTCCGAGAGCTTCCATGTCGGCCTGGCGGTGTGGTGTACCCCATGCAAACGCACGGAAGGCGCGGCCGAAAAAGGGGATAAGGACGTGTTCATTGGGAATCGACTCCATTCGTGGTGTGGCCGCTCTCGGCCTGCAACAGGGCGGCGATCTGACTTCGCAAAGCCTTCTTGCTGAGTTTTCCGGAGGCCGATAGCGGGAACTCATCCACGACTTCAAGCCGCTCGGGCCATTTGAACTTCGCCAACCCGGCCTCTTGCAGATGGCGGCAGACCAGGGGCAGCGTCAATGGCGATCCGGCGCTCCGGGCAATCACGAAGGCACAGACGCGCTCCCCGTAAACCGGGTCGGGCATCGCCACCACGGCAGAAGTCAAGATTTCCGGATGCCCGTTCAGCACGTTCTCCACTTCCTCGGCGTTGATCTTCTCGCCGCCTCGGTCTACGACGTCCTTGATCCTTCCGCAGAAGAAGTAGTAGGCGGCATCCCCGAAGACCTGCCGCCGCATCAGATCGCCCGACCGATAGAAACCATCCGGCGTGAAGCGATGCACGTCTTCGGCTTCGGACTTGTAATAGCCGCTGATCGTGTAAGGTCCCTTGAACAGCGCCTCGCCGACCTCGCCTTCCGCTACCGGCACGTCCGTGCCGATCTGCACGATCCTGACCTCATCGTGCGCGGAAACCGGCCTGCCCACCGAATGCTCCAGCACGTCGGCGCAATCGCCGTCTCTTGCGAACATGATCACGCCTTCGGTCATGCCGAAGATGTGGAAGACCGGCGAACCGGTGGTGCGGCGCATCCCTGCGGCATTGCGCGGGGTGACGAATCGACGACGCGCTTTCTCGTCTGGGCTGGCACGCTGCAGTTCGGGCAGTATGCGCGTAAGAATCGGACCCGCCACGCCGAACCACGTGGGCCGGTACTTGCTCACCAGGCCTTGCAAGGTGGCATCGTCCAGGCTGCGGCAGACGGTGACCTTTGCGCCGCTGAGCAGGAACGGGCCGAAAAAGCAGCCCATGTTCAGGTTGTGCATGTATGGCGTGGGAAAGAACAGCACATCATCTGGCGTGTACTGGTTCCAAGCGGCGACGGCGCGCATGTTGTAGAGATACTCGGCCTGAAAGCGCGGGATGATCTTGGGTACGCCGGTCGTGCCGCCCGACAGCTGGAACACGGCGACCTGGAACGGATGATGCGCAATCCCCGCAAGCCGGGTGCGCGCGGCCGCCAGCGGCATCGACGCAATAAGCTGGTCGATGGTCGCGGCTGACCCGCGGGCGCTGCCCCGCGCTTGCACCACGAACGCCAGCGACGGCACGTGTTGCTGCATCTGCTCGGCAAACGCCACGTCGTCGAACTTGGGGTCATCGCCTTGCACGAGGTGCAGGCGCGCCTCTGCCAGATTCCCCAGATACTCGATCTCCAGCTTGCGGAACGCCTGCAACGAGCAGACCGGAATGATGCCCGCCTTCAGGCAAGCGCAAAACATGACCAGCAGCTCATGGCTGTTGCCGCACTGGAAGATCGCGCGGTCCAGCGGTTGCAGCCCCAGATCCAGCAGCGCCGCAGCCAGGCGATCGCTGCGCTCATCCAGTTCGCGGTACGTGTATTCCGCGTCCGGCCCCACCAGGGCGAGGCGATCCGCATGGTCGGCGAAGGCTTGGCGCAACCCGTCCGCCAGCGTTTCCTGGGTCAGCACGCCCTGCTGCAGATACGCAGTCAGCCGGGCCGCGTCGGGGTAGCGCACCCCGACCAACCGCTGCGCCGGCAGGATATTTTCCGAACTCGACATAATTTCCTCTTACGCCCCAGACAGGCGTGTCTCCTATCCCTTTATCCGCGAACCGCTTCAAAAGCGCGCACGCAGCCACTCCACCAGATGCCGGGCCGCCACGACCCTGCCCGCAGGTTCGTCCTTGCCCAGCGCCATACCGTGATGATTGCCACGAACCCGAACGTGGGTTTTGTCAGCGGAACCGATCTGCGCATGGATTGCCGCGATGTCGGCGGGAAACGTGCATTGGTCACCGGTGTATTCGATCAACAGCGCGGGTTGAACCGCAGCAGCCAAGGTCCGTTCCAGCGACGCATTGGACGACAGGCCAGACCACGTCGACAGCCACGATTCCGGGGTGACGACGCGTGCGAAACCGACGCTGCCCCAATTCGACACGAACGGATCCTTGCCCCACAGAGATCCGATCTTTCGATCCGAAGGATCCAAAGAAGTGTCCCAAGCCCGGGGATCCGCATCGGTACGCCAGACATGGAAAATCGGCGAAAACGCCGCTTGCACCCGATCCGGCGCCTGTTGCGATCCCGCTTTGACCCTTGCGCGGGCCGACTGCTTGTCGGCCAGCAGCGTGCGCGCGCGTTGGTCGATGCGTTTGACGCGCTCCACCTGCGCCGCGCGATATCGGTTGAGAAAAGCGGGCTCGTAGTGCGCCCGCCCCGCTTGCGGGTCAAACCCGTTGGCCGGCAAGAAAGGGTCGAGCTCCGGGTCGCTCTGCATCGGATCGTTCTCATCCAGTACCGAGGGGTCCAGGCCTGACATCAGCAGCTTGCCCTGCCCCGGGTGCGGCGACAGCAGCACCAGCCCGTCCACTTGCGGCATGTCTAATTCAGCCAACCCGGTGGGCCGGCCCGCCGGGGTCTTGGCGATGCGCTGCGCCGCATCGACCTGGGATTGCTGGTTGTATAGCGAATACAGGCCCGCCCCGCCCGAGTTCCCAAGAAGGGCAATGCGCTCATACCCGAGTTTGCGCAGGTGCTGCATGCCGGCAGCGACGTCAAACAAGGCGATCTCATGCTCCAGGCGAAGGTCATTGCCAATCGAGCGCGGGCCCTGCACCCAGCACGCGCAACCCGCGTCCAAGACAGCAGGGACCATGTAATGCGTCACCGACATTTCGCGCGGATGCATCAGCGAAACGACGGTGCGCTCTTTACCCGTGGCCGTGAACAAGAAACCCAGCGTGCGCTGGCCATCCGCGGTGCCCAAGGCGTACGGAACCACTTTATACGGCCGCTGCATCAGTTCGGCGTCCCAAGACGCTCCGCGCATGCCTGCCGTCACTGCGGCGTTCTCGATATCTGCCATGTGCAACCCTCAATTAATTAACACCATGGCAATTAATTTATTGTTTATTTGCCCGGGTGTCAATTAAATCGTTAATGCCCATGGCGTGACCGGGGCGGCAGCCTCGCCCCGCGCACGACGAAGCCTCCTGCCATAAGTACATCACTCAGAACGACATTTCGAATTCATCGTTTGGCTGCGCCCTTCCCTCCCGTACTGTGATGTGTCCGTGCCGACCTTGCCGCAACGCGCAAGGCGCCGCCTTCGCTTCATTTTCGGAGACCTCCATGAATGACCGGCTGCACCGTACCCAGGCGTCCCGTTCCACCGCCGTCAAGGCGAAGCTGGACTACCCGGTGATCGATACCGACGTACACGTCAACGATTACGCGCCCGTTCTGGAGGACTACATCCAGCATTACGGCGGGGCCAAGCTGGTGGACATCCTGCGCAAGACTCAGGGCTCGCGCTTCGCCACGAAATCCGAGGGCAAGGACTGGTACCAGCAGACACCCGACGAAAGGCAATACCACCGCACGCTGCGCGCCCCGTGGTGGGCGCGCGTCACGCGCAACACCCTGGATCTGGCCACCGTCACCTTGCCCGAACTGCTGTACGAGCGGCTGGAAGAGCAAGGCTCGGACTATTCCATCCTGTTTCCGAACGATGTGCTGGCCCCGCTGGGCGCCGGCAATGAATTCCGCCAGCCACTGCACCGCGCGATCAATCACTTCCATGCGGATCAGTACCGCAAGTACAGCGACCGCCTGACGCCGGTGGCCGGCATTCCCATGTACAACCCGCAGGAAGCCATCGAGGAACTGGAATTCGCGGTCAATACGCTGGGCTTGAAGGTCGCGAACATACCGGGCGGCGTACGCCGGCCAATCAAGGCCATCGCCGACAAATACCCGCCCGCGCAATACCCGGATATCGCGCGCCATGCGTCGTACGTGGATTTCTTCGGCCTGGATAGCGAGTACGACTACGATCCGTTCTGGGCCAAGGCGGTAGAGCTTGGCGTGCCGCTGGCCACGCACTACGGCAGCCAGGGCTGGACGGGGCGGCACTCCATCAGCAACTACATGTTCAACCACATCGGCCACTTCGCCGACGGCTCGCAGGCCTTTGCGAAGGCCCTGTTCTTCGGCGGCGTCACCCGCCGCTTTCCGGGCCTGCGCGTGGCGCTGCTGGAAGGTGGCGCCGACTGGGGCGCGCATGTATACGCACACCTGGTTGACCGCTGGGAAAAGCGCAACCGCAACGCGGTCCAGCATTACAACCCCGCGAATGCAGATATCGACCTGCTGGCGGACCTGTTCGAACGCTACGGCGCAGACCTGCTCCAAGGACGCAGCGTGGACAAGTCCACCTTGCTGGAGGACAGCCTTGGCGTCTCTGCCCTGCCCCACAGCCGCGATCCGCAGGGCGACGAGCTTGACGATTTCGCGGCCGCCGGCATCGAAAGCATCGAGGACATCCGCACGCGTTGGGTCGACAGCTTCTACTTCGGTTCCGAAGCCGATGACAGAACTGTCGGCGCCGCCTTCAATGAACGCGTGAATCCGCTGAACGTGAAGCTCAATGCGATCTGGTCGTCTGATGTGGGCCATTGGGACGTGCCGGACCTGACCGAACCGCTGGCCGAAAGCTGGGACCTGGTCGAGCAAGGCGTGATCACCGAGGCGGATTTCAAGGCGCTGGTCTTCGACAACCCCTACCGCTTCTACACACAGGCGCATCCGCAGTTCTTCAAAGGCACGCGCATCGAGAAGACGCTGCAGGCGCGCGCCGCCTGACAGCCTGACCCATCCCTCACCTTCTGTCCGCTCCTGGCGGGCGGCGGTCTGCCCGTTTGCCGGCGCGGACCGGTTTCGCTCATCCCCGTTTTTCCTCTTTCTACGGAACGACCATGCACCTCCTGCCCTCTGCCCGCTTGATCTCACGACTGTTGCTGGGCGTTGCCCTGTGCGCCGCCGGTGCCGTGGCGTCGGCAGCGCCCGATGTGATCCGGATCGGCGTGGCAACCGCCGGCGGCGGCGATCCGATCACGTGGGGTGGCTCGCCCGGCGGCGTCGCCCGCGCCAACAACTGGCTGGAAGAAGCCTTCAAGGGCACCGGCACCCAGGTGCAATGGCTGTTCTTCAAAGGCGCCGGCCCCGCCGTGAACGAGGCCCTGTCGAACAAGCAGATTGATTTCGCCTACCAGGGCGATCTACCCGCGGTGGTGGGCCGGTCCAACGGCTTGAAGACCCGCATCCTGCTTGGCAGCGGCGTGCGCAACAACCTGTACGTGTCCACGCCCAAGGACTCCACGCTCAACGGCCTGGAGGACTTGAAGGACCGCAAGGTCTCGATCTTCCGCGGCACGAACGGACACCTGGTCGCCATCAATGTGCTGGCCTCCAAGAATCTGACCGAACGCGACATCAAGGGCGTGAACCTGGACGGTGGCAGCGCGCAGGCGGCGCTGGTGTCCAACGGCGTGGATGCGGCGTTCGGCGGCTACGAATACTTCAAGCTGCGCGACCAGGGCCTGGCGCGCATCATCTACTCCACCAAGGGCCAGGATCCGTCTTTCACGCGGCAGGCGGCGTTGTTGGTCCGCGAGGACTTCGAAAAAGAGAATCCCGACGCCGTGCAGCGGGTGGTTGACGTGTTCGTGCGCGCCGCGCAGTGGTCTTCGGAAGAGCAGAACCGCGACGCCTTGTTCAATATCTGGGCGCGCAGCGGCACGCCGTATGCCTCCTGGCAGGCGGAATTCGACGGCGACACGCTGGCCGTCCGCAATTCACCGCTGCTCGATGAATTCCTGACGGCGCGCTACCAAGCGGTAGCCGATGACGCGCTCAAGTTGAAGCTGATCCGCCGCCCGGTCAGCGTGGACGGCTGGTTCGAACCGCGCTACCTGAACGCCGCGCTGCAGAAGGCGAACCTGACCGGCCGCTGGACCGCCTTTAACGCGCAAGGAAAGCCGGCCGCAGGCGAGCGCCAGGCCGCCGCCGCGCCGGCGCGATAAGGAAAGCGCCATGGCAGAGAACACCCTGGACGCCCCCGTTTCACCCGCCCCCGTTTCACCCGCCCACGTTTCGCCCGCACCGGCAAGGCCACGTGCCGGCCGCGCGCCCTCCGCGTTGCTGCGCCATGCAGGGGGAAGCCTGCTGCCCTGGCTGCTGCCCGTCTCGTTGCTCATCCTATGGCAACTGGGCGCGTCCCAGGGCTGGATATCCGAGCAAGTGCTGCCGTCGCCCCACTTCGTCTGGCTGACGCTGCAAGACCTGTACACCAGCGGCGACCTTTGGCTGAACGTGCACGCCAGCCTGCAGCGGGTGCTAGTCGGCTTCGCGGTGGGCAGCGCCCTGGGCCTGGCGCTGGGCGCCGCGATGGGGCTGTGGCGTCCGCTTGAGGCCTATCTGCTGCCCACGTTCAACGCGCTGGTGCAGATCCCCGTGCTGGCCTGGCTGCCCTTCGTGCTGTTGCTGGTGGGCATCGGAGAACCGCTGAAATACATCCTGATCGCCAAGGCGGCACTGGTGCCCGTCACGCTTAACACCTTGCAGGGTTTCCGGCAAACGCCGGCAAGCCTGTTGGAAGTGGCGCGCGTCTACGGCTACACGCGCCGCCAGCAGGTGCTGGAAGTCGTGCTGCCGTATGCGTTGCCGACGCTCTTCACCGGCCTGCGCCTGGGCTTCACCAAGGCCTGGCTGTCGCTGGTCGTGGTCGAGTTGGTCGCATCCAGCGAAGGGTTGGGTTACCTGATCGTCTATGGCCGGCAATTGTTCCAGCTGGATCTGGTCATGGCCGCAGTCATCGTCGTGGGCGCCATCGGCTACGCCATCGACAAACTGTTGGACCTGGCCGAAAGCCGCGTCAGCGCCAACCAGGCAGGCACCCGCCTGGGCGTATCGAATACCGGAGCCCGCCTATGACCACCACTCAGACCGGCCTTGCCCCGGCGTCGCACCGGGTCCCCGCCTGGCGCGCCTGGTTGGGCGCCCGCTGGCGCGGCCTGGTGCTGCCTGCCGTGGCCATCGCGGCGTGGTGGGCGCTTGCACACCTGGGATGGGTGTCAACGCCGTTGCTGGTGTCTCCCGGCAAGGTGCTGGACACCGCCGCCAACCAGATCGCCTCGGGCCAATTGTGGCGGGCGCTCAGCGCCAGCCTTGCGCGCGAGCTGACGGGCTTTGCCATCGGCACCACGCTGGGCCTGGCACTCGGTGCGCTGCTGGGGCTGCTGCCGCTGTTCAACCGGATCGTGGGACCCAGCTTCAACACCTTCAAGCAGATATCGCTGTTTGCCTGGATTCCGCTGATCTCCGTGTGGTTCGGCCTGGGCGACGTCGCCAAAGTGACCTTCCTATCGCTGGCGGCGTTGGTGCCCGTGGTCGTCAACACCTGCGACGGCATCCGCAATACGCCGGCCTCGCTGCTGGAAGTGGCCCGCGTATTCGGCTATTCGCGCTGGCAGACGCTGCTGCATGTGGTGCTGCCGGCGGCCGCGCCCTCGATCTTCACGGGCGTCTACCTGGCGCTGATCTATTCCTGGCTGGCCACGATCGGGGCGGAATACCTGTTGGTGGCCGGCCATGGCATCGGCAACACGTTGATCGAAGGCAGCGAGCATTTCCAGATGGACCTCGTGATCTTCGGCATGTTCGTGATCGGCGTGGTGGGATGGTCCATGAACGCATTGGCCCGCGCGTTGGAGCGCCGGCTGGCGCGGCACCGCTTCGGCGCCGCATGACAACGGAAGAAATGGAATGACGGATACCTTCGGCAAGGAATTGAGCATCCGCGGCGTGGGCAAGCGCTATGCGGGCAGCGGCGACGGCGCACAAGCCCTGCAGGTGCTGCAGGACATCAACCTGGACGTGCCCGCGGGCCGCTTCGTCAGCATCGTGGGCGCCAGCGGCTGCGGCAAATCCACCCTGCTGCGCCTGATCCTGGGCCTGGACGATGACTACACCGGCCAGATCCTGCTGGACGGCAAGCCCGTGCAAGGCGCCGGGCTGGACCGCGGCATCGTGTTCCAGGACCATCGGCTGTTCCCCTGGCTCAATGTAGAACGCAACATCGCGGCGGGCCTGCGCAATGCGGCACTGACCAAGGCCGAGAAAAAAGAGCTGGTGGCCGAGCATATCGCGTTGGTGGGGCTGCAGGGCTTCGAGAAGTCCTTCCCGCACCAGATCTCGGGCGGCATGGCCCAGCGCGTGGCCATCGCGCGCGGCCTGGTGAACCGGCCGCGCGTGCTGCTGCTGGATGAACCGCTGGGCGCCCTGGACGCGCTGACGCGTTCGCGGTTGCAGAACGAACTGCAGCGCATCTGGGAAAAAGAGCAGATCACGATGATCCTCGTCACCCACGACGTGGAAGAGGCCGTGTTCCTGGGCGACCGCGTCGTGGTGATGCAGCCACGCCCCGGACGCATCCGCCGCATCGTCGACGTCGACCTGCCGCATCCGCGCAACCGCAGCGACTTGCGTTTCATCCGGCTGCGCGACGACGTGCTCGGAGACTTCCTCGACCCCGACGGCCGCATTGCCGACAACGAGCGCCTGCCGCCTCCGGGCGCCCTGACGGCCACGGTAGGCACACTGCCTGCCCTGGACCGCCTGCGCATGGCCTGGTAGCCCCCTTTCCCGCATTGACCTGGAAACCCGATGAGCACTCCTTCCCGCCAAATCAAGCTGGGCGCCTTTCTGATGCAGACCGGCCACCACATCGCCGCGTGGCGCCACCCCGACGCTTCGGCCGACGCCGGCCAGAACTTCCGGCACTACGTGGACCTGGCGCGCAAAGCCGAGGCCGCCAAATTCGACGCGGTCTTCTTCGCCGACTCGGTCGGCGTGCGCAACACGCACAGCGCCTCGCTCTCGCGCACGGCCCGCGCCGAGCATTTCGAACCGCTCACGCTCCTGTCCGCGCTGGCGGCCGTCACCGAACGCATCGGGTTGATCGCCACGGTATCCACGACCTACAACGAGCCCTACCATGTGGCCCGCAAATTCGCGTCGCTGGACCTGATCAGCGGCGGCCGGTCCGGCTGGAATCTCGTCACCTCCAGCGGCGAAGGCGAAGCGCAGAACTTCAACCTGGACACGCACGTGGCGCACCCGTTGCGCTACCAGCGCGCCGAAGAGTTCTACGACGTCGTGACGGGCTTGTGGGACACCTGGGAAGACGACGCGTTCATCCGGGACAAGCACACCGGCGAATTCTTCGATGCCAGCAAGCACCACGCCCTTCACCATACAGGCAAGCACTTCTCCGTCCGCGGCCCCTTGAACGTCGGACGCTCCCCCCAAGGCTGGCCAGTCGTGGTGCAGGCCGGCGCGTCCGAGGCCGGCCGCGACCTGGCGGCGCGCACGGCCGAAGTCATCTTCGTGGCGCATCAAACGTTCGACCAGGCGCGCGAGTTCTACGGCGACATCCGGCATCGCGCGGCGCAACACGGCCGAGACCCCGACGGCATCAAGATCATGCCGGGCATCTTCCCCATCGTCGGGCGCACGCAAGAAGAAGCCGAAGAGAAATTCCAGACGCTCCAGGATCTGATCCATCCTGTCGTGGGCGTGTCGTTGCTGTCGAACATGATCGGGGGCATTGACCTGTCTTCCTACCCGGTGGATGGACCGCTGCCGTCGCTGCCCGAGACGAACGGCGGCAAAAGCCGCCAGCAGTTGCTGATAGACCTGGCGCAGCGCGAAAACCTGACCATCCGGGACCTCTACCTGCGCATCGCCGGCGCACGCGGCCACCAGCAGGTCGTCGGCACGCCGCAAAGCATTGCTGACCAGTTGCAGCAATGGTTCGAGGAAGGCGGCGCCGACGGCTTCAACATCATGTCGCCCTGGCTGCCCGGTGGCCTGGACGATTTCATCGAACACGTGTTGCCGGAACTGCGCCGCCGCGGCCTGTTCCGCACCGAATACCAGGGCACCACACTGCGCGAACACCTGGGCCTGCAACGGCCGCCCAACCGCCACACCCTGGCGCGCGAGCAACCGCGGGCGGCGTAGAGGGGCGGCGGCCCCCCGCAGACGGCGGCCCCCGCAAAGGGCGGCCCCCGCAAAGGGCTCCGCACCCGGCTTGACAAGGGCGGCCGCCAGCCAGACCATACGCAGATCCCCCTGATCCCCTTTGCGTATGGCTGATTCCCTCTCTGACAACGCCGCCCTGGCCCGGGCGTCGCAAGACCTGTACGCGGCCGTCCGCCGCGATGCCCCGCTGGTGCAGTGCCTGACCAATTTCGTCTCCATGAACTTCGCGGCCAACGTGCTGCTGGCGATGGGCGCGTCGCCCGCCATGGTGCACGCCACGGACGAAGCGCCGGAGTTCGCGCAGATCGCCGGCGCGGTGGTCATCAATATCGGCACGCTGTCGGTGCCCTGGCTGGAAAGCATGCTGCTGACCGCGGACGCCGCCCGCCAGGCAGGCATCCCCTGGGTGCTGGATCCGGTGGCCCACCACGCCACCGCCTTCCGCCGCGACGCCGTACGGCACCTCTTGGCCTTGCGCCCTGCCATCATCCGCGGCAACGCCTCGGAGATCATCGCGTTGGCCGGCGGCCAAAGCACGGGCAAAGGCGTGGATGCGCGCGACGCCGTGGCGCAGGCCGAGCAATCCGCACGGGCCATCGCCGCCGCGCACCAAACGGTCGTGGCCGTTACGGGCGAAACCGACTATGTCACCGACGGCCAGCGCGCCGTGCGCATCACAGGCGGGTCCGCGCTGATGCCACGCGTCACCGCCACGGGCTGCGCCCTGACCGCGCTGGTCGGCGCCTTCGCGGCCGTCTCCAAGGGCGACCCCTATACCGCCGCCGTCGCTGCGCTGTCGTGCTTCGGCATCGCCGGCCAACGCGCGGAAGTCTTGGCCGAGGGCCCGGGTTCCTTCGCCTGGCGCTTCCTGGACGGGCTGGCGGCGTTGGAAACCGACAGCCTCACCCGGGAATCGCCCTTGCGCTGACGGCTACATCCGATACTGCAAGCTCAACATGGCGTTGCGCGGCGCGCCCGGCATGTTCAGGTTCGGGCTGCTGCCGTGCGCCGACACGATGTACCCGGCGTCGAACAGGTTGTACACGTTCAATTGCACCGCGTACGGGCCCTTGCGCCACCACGCGGCGGCATCCGCCGTCACGTAGCCCGGCAGCGTGACCGTGTTGCCGGGGTTTGCGAAGCGTGCCCCCACCAGATTCAGGCCTGCGCCCGCGCCAAAGCCTTCGCCCAGGTCCTTCGTCACCCAGATATTGGCGGCATGGCGCGGGGTCAAGGTGGCGCGTTTGCCTTCCACGTCCTGCCCCGCGTCGCGGGCCACCGACTTGGTGACGCGCGCATCCAGATAGGCGTAGCCCAGCATGGCGCGCCAGCCATTGGACAGGTCGCCGGACAGCGTCCATTCCGCGCCGTCAGTCCGTTGCGTGCCGACCGGCACGAGCGTGTTGGTGACCGGGTTGGTCACTTTGATATCCGTACGTTCCAGGCGGAAAACAGACACGGTCGTCGACAGCTTGCCATCCAGGAAATCGTACTTGGCGCCGACCTCATAGTTGGTGGTCTTCTCGGGCGCCAGATCCGCGTTGTTGGCCGCCAGCGAGAACGCTTCGCCCGACGGTTGGTACGACTGGCTCCACGATACGTAGTACGACTGCACGGTATCGGGTTGGAACACCAACCCCAGGCGCGGACTCCAGTTGGAATCCGTGCGGGCCAGGTCGGTGCCATTGCGACGGTCTTCCGTCTTCTGCTCGAAGCGGTCGTGGCGCACACCGCCCAGCACCTTCCAGTGGTCCCCCAGCGACACCATGTCCTGCACATACAGGCCCAGCGTATTGAAACGGCCCAGGTTGCTCGTGCCCGGATTGCCGGGAATCTGCAACGGCAAAGTCGGCAGCACGGGATTGAACAGGTTGACGGTCGCCACGGCGTTGGCCGAATAGTTCACAAGATCCTTGTTCTGCTGCCCCACTTCCACGCCATACAGGATGTCGTGGCGCACCGAGCCCCACTGCGCGCGCTGCATCAGTTCGGTCTGGTTGGTCCAGCCATGTTCGTCGCGCAGCACGTTCGACCGGTTCAGCGTGACCGTTTGCGCGGCTTCGTTCACGACGCCGGGCAGCGTGTTGTTGCGGTTCAGCGTGTAGTGGTAGTAGCGCGTGGCGTTGCGCAGCGACCAGTTTTCATTGAAGCGATGGTTCAGCGTGCCGGCATAGGATTGGACGCGCGCCTGCGAATAGTCCACGTCGCGCGCATTCTCGGCGCCGTAGTACGTGGACGGGTCCACATCCACGGGCCGGCCGTGATAGGCGGGAATGCCGAAGTCCGTGATGCGGCGGTCTTCAAGGAATTCGGTCTGGATCAGGAACGTCGTGTCCTCGCCCAGGCGCAGCTGCGCCGACGGCGCGATGGCCTTGCGGTCCAGGAATTGCTTGTCGCGGTAGCTGTCGCCCTTTTCGACAGCGCCGGTCAGGCGCCAGGCCATGCTGCCGCTTTCCGTGGCGCGCCCCAGGTCCAGGTCCAGCCGGCGGTCATTCCACCCACCGTAGCTCAATCCCAACTGCGAGATGTCTTCGCCCGGCTTCTTGGTAATGCGGTTGATGAGGCCACCCGACGAGCCTCGGCCATACAGCACCGCCGCCGGGCCCTTGATGACGTCGATGCGCTCCACGTTGGACAGGTCGCGGAAATACAGCGCGTCGTCGCGGAAGCCGTCCACGAACTGGTCGGCAATGGCGGTGAATCCGCGGATCGACACCTGGTCGCGCTGGCCGTCGCCGGTTGAAAAGCTGACGCCCGGCACGTTCTTCAATGCATCCTGCATCGAATTCGCGTGCTGGTCGCGCATGACTTCGGCGGGCACCACGTTCACCGTCTGCGGAATGTCGCGCAGCGGGGCGTCGATCTTCGTCGCGCTGGTGGAGTCCGGCGGGTTATAGCTTTTTTGCGCATCGTCGCTGCCGACGACGCTGACGGCGGGCAAGGTCGGCGTGGTGGATTGGCCGTGTGCGGGGGCCGGGCTGGCGAACGGCGCCAGGGCAAGCAGTGCTGCGGAGAGGGAACGTGGGGCGTGCATGGCCGTGACAGGTCTTTCTGAAGTCGTTTGAAATGGAACGAGTTGCCATTCTCTTGACAATGAGAATCACTCGCAATTTATTTATCATTCCGTTGCGCGCCGGCCACGATAAATGAGACAAGCGTCCAATTCAGTTCTGCGTCAGCTTCTGTGTGCCACCCGTGCGCGAACCCGCCCACCGCACCCCCCAACGGCATGTCACTCCCAGGTCACACACTGTCCCCAAAATCGATCTCCTTAAACCCGGAGGAAAGACGGTGAAGCCATACGTACGAAAACTCTTTGCGGTGTCCGCCAGCCTGACGCTTGCAGCCGGTTTGGCCGGCTGCGGCGGCGATGACGACGACGATGACGCCGGCACGGTCACGCCCCCGCCCCAAGCCAGCGTGCCGCAAGGCGCCGCGCTGGATCTGGCCATTCTTGCCACCACCGATCTGCACGCCAATGTGCTGGGCTACGACTACTACAAACTGGCCGAAGACAAGAGCTACGGCGTGGACCGGACCGCCACGCTCATCGCCAACGCCCGCAAGCAGTACCCCAACACGCTGCTGTTCGACAACGGCGACACCATCCAGGGCACCGCCCTGTCCGACTACCAGGCGCTGGTATCGCCGGTGCAGTGCTCGGACATGATTGCCATCTACAAGCAGATGAAGCTGCTGGCGTATGACGCGGGCACGATGGGCAACCACGAATTCAACTATGGCTTGCCCTTCCTGTCGCAAATCACGAACGTGGATTTCGGCCTGGCCGGCATCGGCAAGGGCACGGCGCAGACCAATCCCGCCGGCTCCAAGGACTGCGCGGCGCCGGGCTTTCCCTTCGTTTCGGCCAACGTCGTCTCGGCCGCCAGCAAGCAGCCCATCTTCAAGCCCTGGGTGTTGCTGGAGAAGACCTTCAAGGCCACGGACGCCAACGGCAAGACGATCGACGTGCCGTTGAAGGTGGGCGTCATCGGCTTTGCGCCCCCGCCCATCCTGCAATGGGACAAGGCCAATCTGGAAGGCCACGTTGAGGTCACCGGCTGGAAGGAAACGGCGCAGCGCTTCGTACCCGAGATGAAGGCCGCCGGCGCGGACCTGATCGTGGCGCTGGCGCACGGCGGCATCGACATGAAGACGGCGTATAGCCCGTCAATGGAGAACGGCGCGGGTTATCTGAGCCAGGTGCCGGGCATCGACGCGCTGATCACCGGCCACCAGCACTTGCTGTTCCCCGATACCAGCGCCACGTCCCAATTCCGCGGCCAGCCCGGCATCGATCTGGAGAAAGGCCTGATCAATGGCGTGCCGGCGGTGCAAGCCGGTCAATGGGGCAACAACCTGGGCCAGATCACGCTGAAGCTCGCCTATGACAAGGGCTGGAAAGTACAGAAAGATGCGACCAGCGTGCAGCGCATCTCGACGCGCCTGACCGCGCAAAACGGTGCCACGCCGGCAACGTACGTGGCCTCGGACACCGCCGTGCAGCAACTGGTGCAAGCCGAGCACACGGCCACCATCGCCTACGTGAAAACGCCGATCGGACAGAGCCAGTTCGACATGGCAACCTACTACGCGCTGACGGGCGACGTGTCAGCCCTGCAGATCGTGAACATGGCGCAGATCGACTACCTGACGGACTACATCGCCAAGAACAGCCCGTCGTACGGCAACCTGCCCATCCTGTCGGCCGCCGCCCCGTTCAAGGGAGGCCGTAACGGTCCCGGCGACTTCACGTTCGTCAAACAGGGCAACGTGGCGATCAACAACGCCGCCGACCTTTATCTCTATCCCAACACGCTGCAAGTCGTGCGGGTAACGGGCGATACCGTGCGCCAGTGGCTGGAAAAGACGGCCGAACAGTTCAAGCAGATCGATCCGGCCCAGGTCGCCCCGCAAGACCTGGTCGACACCAGCTTTCCCACGTTCAACTTCGACGTGCTGTATGCGGCGGGCAATGCGCTGAAGTACGAGATCGACGTCAGCCAGCCCAAGGGCTCGCGCATCTCGGGGCTGACCTACCAGGGTGCGCCGCTGAACCCGGCTGCGCAGTTCCTGGTGGTGACCAACAACTACCGCGCCAGCGGCGGCGGCGACTTCCCGGGCCTGGCCGGCGGCAAGGGCGACATCGTGCTGCAAGCCCCCGACGCCAGCCGCGACGTGCTGATCAGCTACATCAAGAAGAACGCCACGCTGGATCTCGCCACCTACGGCCTGGACCGCAGCTGGCGCTTCAAGCAGTTGGGCGCGCTGGCCGGGCCGGTGGTGTTCTGGTCGGTGCCGGGCACGGTGGCGATGGCTGCCACGCATGGCGTGACGAACGTGTCGGTGTATGACGCCACGCCGGATGCAACGACGCAGCTGTCGCGTTACGCGGTGGACCTCAGCCAGTAGGTCGTGAGCGGTGAACGGCTAGCGGTGAACCGTAAGCGCTCCGCTTCCGTGCACCCTCAGCGCCGGGGCCGCCGCCGCACGGGCTCGCTCAGCGGTTTGAGCACGGCGTCGCGGAACTGGCCCTGGTCGTCGTGCATGGCGACCAGGCTGCGCGCGCGCTGCCACACCGTCATCTGCCGCACGGGCACGCGCGCTACGGCGGCCATATCCTGCACCCGAACGGGACGCGCCATGGCTGGCGTGTCCCGTTCCCTGTTTTCCGCATCTTCGCGATCGCGCACGAGCCTTGCCGTCACCATCATCACCAGCAGCAACACCATGACCCCGGCCGCGCACAGCAGCAAAAAGCGGCGGTCGGACGTGGAGGACGCCGTCGTCATGAAGAAGTCCCAATAGACAAAGAACAGGAAGACCGCCCATACGGCTACGAGCAGCATCGGCCGCAACAGGTTGAACCACAGCCATCGTCCTGCTCCCAGCGCCGGCCCCGCAATGCGTAACCATGTCGACAACGACCGGTCGGTGTTGTCGATGATGGGTGCTTCAGACATCTCTTTCTCCTCGGTCCGGGCTGACCCAGACGGCTCGTTTCCCACGCCGGCGCAGCAGCACTGCCGGCACGGCGACCACGGTCGTAACCATGTTGATGAACCAGAACCCCACCGGGTACCAAAAGGTCCAGAAGTAGTAGCGCAGCAAGGCGCGGTCGTAGCGCCGGTCCACCAGCATGCTGGTCAGGATTTGCAACATGCAGGCCAGCGCCAGCAACAGGCCGTGCCATTGCGGCAACAAGCCCACCCGCCACGCGTTCGGCAGGCCCATGGCGGTGCCGATCACCCCGCCCAGCAGCACCAACGCCATCAGATAGGCCCACAGCACGCTCAGGAAGTATTCGGCGTAGATCGGCCACATGCGTCGCATGCGCCAACGCGCGATCTGCGGCGAATACTTCAACAGCGTCTGCACGCCGCCCATGGCCCAGCGCAACCGCTGGCGCCACAGGCCAAGCAGCGTCTCGGGCGTCAATATCCAGCTCAGCGCACGCGGCTCGTAGCCGATGCGCCAACCCGCCAGTTGCAGCTTCCAGCTGATGTCGATGTCCTCCGTCAACATCTCGGCGCTCCAGAAGTCCACATCCGCCAACGCCTGGCGGCGGAACATGACGATGACGCCCGACACGGTGAACAGGCGCCCGTAGAGCTGTTGCGTCCGTTTGATCAGGCCGATGATGGACGAGAACTCGCCCACCTGCATACGCCCGAGCAACGTCGTGCGGCTGCGGATACGTGGATTGCCCGTCATGGCGGCGACTTTTCCATCGCGCAGGAAATGCCGCAGCAGCCACGCGATGGCATTGGCGTCCAGCAGGGAATCGCCGTCGATGCCCAGCACATATTCGCCTTGGGCCAGCATCGACGCCGTGGTCAGCGCCACCGCCTTGCCCTGATTGTGATTCTGATGCACCACGCGCAACAGCGGATGGCGCAACGCCAGCGTGCTCAGCCGATCCCCGGTGCCATCGGTGCTGCCGTCGTTGACCGCGATGACTTCGTAGTCCGGATAATTCAAGGCCATCAACGCGTTGATGACCTCGTCGATGTTGTCCTCTTCGTTGTAGCAAGGCACCAGGATGCTGACCTTGGGCTGCGTGGGCAGCAGCGTCAACGGGTCGATGCCCGCATGCTGCTTGCGTTCAAACTGGATGTAATGCGCGAGGCCGCCGGTGATCCACAGCCAGGCCATGCAGAACGGGTAATAGAACACATAGGCCAGCACCAGGCTTGAGGCGGCATCCCAACTGATGGCGGTCATGGGTTGCGCCCCTTGGTAGCGGACGGCGAGGCCGGGGCCGCAACCCTCCCCGCAGCCGGAGCCTGGGCGGGGTCGCGGAAGAACTCACGCCGCAGCTCCTGCTGCACGGACAGATGCGGCTTGATGGCATCCAGCGCGGGCTGGTCGTTCAGGAAGTCGTCGGGGTAGTAACCCAGGTTGCGCACGCCCGCCGTCCGCAGCAGCGTGAAATGCCGGTCCAGCACGTCATCGGGTATGGGCTTGCCGGTACGCCAGTCGCGCGACTGCAATTCAAACAGCGTGCGGGCCTGCGCACCCGGCACCGCCGCCACGGCGTGCACCAATTCCCGCAGCCAGGCGTCGGGGTCGGCGGCCTGCTCCATGTAGGGCATGGCTTCCAACGCCGTGTAGTCATAGGCTTCCAGGAATGATTCAAAATGCTGTGCAAAGCGCGCCTGCGACGCTGGCTCGAGCAACGGCCGCGCATACATGTTGCGCGCGGTGCGCAATACCGGCTGCCATCGGCGCAAAATGTCTGACAGTTCATGCGTGAAGTCGATCAACGCCTGGGTTTTCAGCTGCGTCCAACGTTGCGACAAGCCGGGCGACGCGCGGATGGCGGCCACGTCCGGCGGCAGGCCCCAGCCACGATAGGCTTGCAGCGCTGCGGGGCTGGCGTCCTCAAAATCGTTGAACAACGCATCGTCGTGGTAGAGCACCCCCGCAAACGACGCATATCGACCGAGATCGTCGTAGATGTCGAAGATTGCCTGGCGCGCCAAGGGATCAAAGATCGACAACCGGCGGTAGGTGTCGCCCGCGCCAGGCGGCGCACCCGGCATCTGCTGCACCACGCGATGCGCGGCCGGGTCCGAGTCCGGCAGCACGAAAGACGACACCGGCATCCATGCGTAAACCTGCACGTGCGCGCGCGTGCGCAACTGCCAGGCCACGCGGCTGAACAGGTCGGCCCGCATCGGCATGCGCCGGTTCGGGAAATACAAGGCGTCCGCCACGCCATCGCCGTCCGGATCCGCGAACGCCTGTAGGAACACGCTGCTGGGCTGCACACGTTGCACCCGGTCCAGCAAGCGCGACAGGTTGCGCTCCTGCTGCACGGGGTCGGGGTCATACACGTAGTCCAGGTCCACATGCATCATGCGGTTGGGTTCCGCGCGGCTGGCGCCGGCGGCCGCAGGCGAGCGCAGTTCACGCAGCAGTTGTGGGCCTTCGTCCTGGTAGCCGATCAAGCCGCGTCGCATGCGGTTCAGCGGCACGTCCGCCGTGTTGGGGCCATCATCCAGCGTCAAGGCGATGGGCATGCCCGCGGCGTCGGCGGCCGCGATGGCCGCCTCGTTGTATGCGCCATACGGCCACACCACGGCCCGCACCGGCACGCCCGTGTGGCGTTCGATGTCGGCCTTGTTACGCTGCAAGTCTTCGGCCAGCCGCGCCCGGTAAGCAGCGTCCGACTCATACGACTGCGTGGCGGGGTCGTATCGATGCACGGTGGCCGCGGGCAATAGATTGCCCTGGGGATTCGCCTGAATGCCGCGGTGCATGGCATGCGTATGGCCGGCCAGTTCCACCAGACCGGACTGAGCCATTTCACGTGCCTGGTCCCAGGTCAGGAAACTGGCGTTTGGCGCTGGCGCCCATGCGCGCGCGCCCTCACCGCCCGCCCCCTGTGGCCCGTCGACCCACGCGCTCACCACGCCCATCACGGCGGGATATCCGAAGCGCTTGAGTAGCGGATAGACGACGGTATAGGCGCTTTGGTAACCGTCATCGAACGTCAGCAGCACAGGCTGGGGCGGCAGCGGCGCCCCACCCGCCCGCGCCGCCACGATCTGCGACAAGCTGACAGGGTGATAACCCGCGCTGCGCAGCCACGTGAACGCCGCCAGCAAGGTGCTTTCATCCACGGCCGTGGCGTCCGGCGAGGTCTCGAAGCTGGCTCGCACGTTCTTGCGCACGTCATGAAACGTCAGCACGCGAAATGTCTGGCCGTCGTCTGGGTCGGCGGCCATGAGCGTCTGGGCAGCAGCGGGCGCGGCCACAAGCCACAGGCACAACCACAAGCCCAAGCCCCACCCCAGCACGCCGCTTCGCAGGCGCAACCTTGTCACCATCGCTTGCTCCGTTCAGTAAAAGGGAATGGCCACATTCAGATAGCCGACCGTGCGCCGCTCGCGCTGGCCGTCATACGGGTGCCAAGCCGTGCCGATGCCGTACGTCAGCGACCAGCCCGGCCGAACCGTCCATTCGTGTTCGTAACGCAGACCGGCCATTGCTTGCGACCCGTAGCCGTGTTGCCGATACGACCCTGCGCTCACGTAAAAGCGCTGCACCATCGTCCTGTCGTCGCGCTTCCAGGTCAGCAGCTGGTAGCGCGCCTCAAGCTCCACCGAACCATCCGACTCCGGGCTGTAGTACGGCACATCGGTGTTGCGATTGCGGGACACGTCCGTGCGCAGCGTGGTCTGGAATTGTTGCGAGGGGCCACTGAACCAGCGCTCGGTCCACGACAATGCGCCACCTTGATTCACATTGCCGTCCGTGAACTGCATACGCTGATAGCTGAGATCAAAGCGGCGCGATTCGTTAACCAGATACGCAGCGGACACTTGCGCCTGACGGCCCGCAATCCCGGCGTCGTAGGCGCGCCACGGAACGTCCAGCGCGTTGCTGTCGTATGACGCGCTCAGTTCAACGTGGTCGCCCAGGCGATAGCTGCCGCCCACGGCGAAGCCGCCGTTGCGCGGGCCACCGGTGTCGCGGTGCGCCTCGGCTTCCAGGTTCCAGCCGTCGCGCTCCCAGCGCAAGCCCAGGCCGGTGCGGCCGCGATGCGCGCGTCCGTTGCTGGTGTCGCCGTAGCTCCAAGCCTGACGCGCGAACACGCGCCACTGATCGTCGATCAAGCCGGATTGCAGCCGCGCATCGATCAGGAAATCTTCATCGGATAGCGCGCTGGAATGGTTGCCCTTGCCGTACTGGGACTGGACGTTCAGCGTTGCGCCGCGGCTTGCCGCCTGATCGCGCGCGGCGTTCTGCACCAAGCCCGCTTCGGGATATTCCCGATGCAATTGCGCCATCGCGGCGCGGCTATCGCGCTGTTGGCCCGTGGCCGCCAGACCTTCGGCCACCGCGCTTCTGACGGGCACCGCATCCGGGTGATCGGTGGATGCCGCCTGCGCCATGGACAGTGCCTGGTGCGGATGCTCGCGCGCGGCGGCGGCCCGCGCCCGGCCTTCGGCGAACGCGGCGTTGAACGGCGCTTCACGCACCAGCATCTCGTAGGTGGCCTCGGCGCGCGCCGGCTGATCGGTATATAGGTAGTAGCGCCCCCGAAGATCGCGCACGCGGGCGTAATCCTCGTTCGGCGTATCGGGCAGCGGCGCTTGCCGCACGGTAGGCGGCGTTGCCGCTTCCAGCTGTTGCAACAGCGCGTCTGCCGCGGCGAAGCGCCCGGTATCAATGTAGGCGTAGAACAAACCCACGTGGGTGTCGCTAGGCACGGGCAGGCGCTCTCCCGCCAATTCAATGGCGCGTTCGTACAGCGGCACGGCGCGATCCGAACGCCGTAACCTCGCGTATGCATCCGCCGCAGGAGACAAACCGTAGTACGGCACGTTCACCCCTTGCCCCGCCAACGATTCATACTCGTCCACGCACGCCTGCACCTCGCCGCGCGCATTCAACGCCACCAGGCGGTCGACGCGCGCCCGATCGCGCACAGCCCGTGTTGCGGCGTCTGTCGGCTTGCCAAGTTCGGCCAGCAGCGTATTGGACGCGGCCAGCGCCTGGTCAAGCGCGTCGTAACGCCTGGCCCCGCCCACGATGTCGCGCTGCTTGATGCCCCAGGCGATGTCCTGGCCAATGGCCTGCTGACGCAAACTCAGGATCTCGACATCACTAAACAAGGGCGGACGCGCTTCGTCCAGCGCGGCGCGAGCGGCGCCCTGCCGCGCCATCACAAACACGTCGGCCCGCTTTGCGCTACGCGACTGGGGCATGAGTTCAAGCGCATGGCCGTACGCTTGCGAGGCGCCGCGGAAATTTCCTTCCTGCTCTTGCACGGCGCCCATCAGTTCGGCCGCCGCCGAGCGGACTTCCCGGGGCGCGGTCTCGTCCGCCCACACGCTCGCGGCAACCGCGCGCGCTACCGCCGGCGCATTGTCATCAAAGGCGTACTGCGCCTTGCGCAGGCGGGTCAATGCCTCGTCCGGGGCACGCCGCACCAGTGCACGGACCACGCGCCGCTCGTCTTCGACCGCACCCAGATGGCGCGCCGACACAAACAACACATCCAGCGTGTAGGCCGGCAGACCGTCAACGCCCTGGGCTTGGGCCAGCGCCAGCGCTTGGCGGTCTTGTCCGGCACGCGCCAGCAAGGCCACCGCGTCCGCCAACACGCGCGAGCGCGCATCGGCTGGCGGTGCGGTGCCGTCGTTACCGGTCAGCCACGCCCGAAGAATGCGCGCCACATCCTCGGGGTGATCCACAGCCGTCTGGCGCACCAGAAAGTCGTGCAAGGCAGGCGAATATGGCTGTTGTGCCGCGGCGGGCGCCACGCCGCCCATCACCAACGACGCTGCGAGGGCGAGCGGTGAGAAAGAGGGTATTCGGTTCTTTTTCGATAGGAATTCCAGCATCCGTCATGGCACCGCCTCGTGCATGCCACCGCCGCACGGATAGGTGTCGCTATTGGTCTGCGGATGAAGGTATCAGCAACGTGTCCCCGATATCGACAGCGAAGCCGACAAGGTGTGTAGCGATGTTACGCAGCCGACGCATTTCCTTGCTCGTCTGACCGCTCGGGGCATTTTTCTTACATCTGAGCCTTCCCGCTCATGGGCGCCAGTCATTTACAAAGCAGGAACAAAGCGCACGCAGACATTTAAATGACAGCTTACGGTGCTTACAATGACGCTGTTGCGCCGCAACATCCGCAGAAATCTCCCCCTAGTACATCCATGTCCCACCCCTCTTCTACGCAGCACCGGCCCGCACTGGTGCTGCTTGCCCTTGCTGTCGGCAGCTTCGCCATCGGAACCACCGAGTTCGCCACGATGAGCCTGCTGCCCTACTTCTCTCAGTCGCTCGGCATCGACGCACCCACCGCCGGCCACGTCATCAGCGCCTATGCGCTGGGCGTGGTGGTGGGCGCGCCGATCCTTGCCGTGCTGGGCGCCAGAATGCCCCGCCGCCGGCTGCTTATCGCCCTGATGGGGCTGTTCGCCATCGGCAACGGCCTGAGCGCGATCGCGCCTGACTACCACTGGATGCTGTTCTTCCGCTTCCTGAGCGGGCTGCCCCACGGCGCGTACTTCGGCATTGCGTCGCTGGTGGCCAGTTCGCTCGTGCCCGCCAACCGGCGCACCATGGCCGTGGGCCGCGTGTTTCTCGGGTTGACCGTCGCCACCATCGTGGGCGTGCCCCTGGCCAACTGGCTGGGCCAGGTGATCGGCTGGCGCTGGAGCTTCGCCCTGGTGTCGCTGCTGGCCGTGCTGACAATGGTCAGCGTGGCCATCTTTGCGCCCGACACCCCCGCCGACCACAAGGCCAGCCCGCTGCGC
Source organism: Achromobacter sp. 18P8.1.1 (assembly GCF_057799415.1). Lineage (NCBI taxonomy): Bacteria > Pseudomonadati > Pseudomonadota > Betaproteobacteria > Burkholderiales > Alcaligenaceae > Achromobacter > Achromobacter sp. 18P8.1.1. The sequence goes on from NZ_JBYOKH010000012.1 coordinate 97,813, forward strand.
GAACTGAGCGCGCTGGGCCGCGGCCAGGTCTGGATCACGCTGGCCATCGGCGCCGTTGGTTTCGGCGGCTTGTTCTCGGTCTACACGTATCTGGCCGACACGCTTGGCGCCGTCACGCAGGTGTCGCCGTCGGTCGTGCCGTTCGTGCTCAGCGCGTTCGGCGTGGGCCTGACAGTCGGCAATATGGTGGTCCCGATCTTTGCCGACCGCGCGGTGATGCGCACCGCCGGCCTGCTGCTGCTGTGGTCGGCCGTGGTGCTGGCGCTGTTCCCGCTGATGGCGCACAACGTCTGGCTGATCACGCTGAATGTGTTCCTGGTGGGGGTGGGCGGCGCGTTGGGCACCGTGCTGCAAACCCGCTTGATGGACGTGGCGGGCGATGCGCAAGGCCTGGCCGCGGCGCTGAACCACTCGGCCTTCAACACCGCCAACGCGCTCGGCCCCTTGCTGGGTGGGCTGGCGATTGCCGCGGGCTATGGCTGGACGTCGACCGGCTGGGTCGGCAGCCTGCTGGCGCTGGGCGCCATGCCCTTGTGGTTGTGGGCCGTCCTGCTGGAACGTCGGCATCGTGCGGCGCGCCAGGGCAACCTCGTCGCCAGCACGGAATCGGCGCGCTGACGGCTTCCGGTGGGGCCGGCCGATTCAGGCCGGCGGTGGCCCTACCGGTAATACACGCAAATCCGCTTGCCGCCGATTTCGTGCACATCGATCGGCAGTTCATACAGCGGGCTCAATACCTCGGCGCGAATCAATTCCGCCGGGGTGCCCTGATGCGCGATGCGCCCCTGCCGCATCGCCACGATGCGGTCCGCATAGCTGGACGCAAAGTTGATGTCGTGCAGCACCAGCACCACCGTCTTGCCCAGCTCATCGGCCGCGCGGCGCAGGGTGCCCATCATGGCCACCGCATGCTTCATGTCCAGGCTGTTCAAGGGCTCGTCCAGCAACACGTAGCGCGTGTCCTGGCATAGCACCATCGCCACGAATGCGCGCTGACGTTGCCCCCCGGACATCTCATCCAGATAGCGGCCGGCCAGGGGCTCCAAGTCCAGATAGGCGATGGCGCGGTCGATGTGCACCTTGTCGTCCAGCGTCAACCGCCCCCCGGTGTGCGGGTAGCGGCCAAACGCGACCAGGTCGTTCACCGTCAGGCGCAACGGCAGGTGATTGTCCTGGCGCAAGATGGAAAGCCGGCGGGCCAGTTCGCGGCTATCGGCGCGGGTCACATCCAGCCCATCCACCTTCACCTGCCCGGCCGACATCGGCAGCAAGCGGCTGATCATCGACAGCAAGGTCGATTTGCCTGCGCCGTTGGGTCCGATGATGGCGGTAACGCCGTTGGCCGGCAGTTCCAGGTTGACGTCGTCGACAACCACGCTGTCGCCGTACTGCTTGCTCAAATGTTGGATTTCGATCATCGGCGCCCCCTGCGCAGGATCAGGAAGAGGAACATCACGCCGCCCACGAATTCGATCACCACGCTGACCGTGGTGTTCAGGCCCAGCACGCGCTCCAGCAGCGTCTGGCCGCCCACCAGGAAGATGACGCTCAGGAAGGTGGCGGCGGGGATCGTGTACCGATGCTTGTCCAACCCCATCGCCTGGTAGGCCAGGTTGCTGACCAGCAGGCCGAAGAAGGTCACGGGACCCACCAGCGCCGTCGACACCGACACCAGCACGGCAATCGCCACCAGGGTCAGCATCAGGCTGCGGCGGTAGTCCACGCCCAGGTTCACCGCGATCTCGCGGCCCAGCGCCAGCACGTCGTAGCGATGCCGCATGCGCCAGACCACCAGCGTGGCCACGCAGACAGCTGCAAACGCGATCGGCAAGAGCGACACGCGCACCGAATTGAAACTGGCGAACATGCGGTCCTGCAACACCAGGAATTCGTTAGGGTCGATCAGCCGCACCACGAAATTGGACAGGCTGCGAAACAGCAGCCCGAAGACGATGCCCACCAGCATCATCAGATGCAGGCTGCGCACCGCATCCGAGAACAGCCACCGGAACAACAGGCAGGCAAACGCGGTCATGGCGCCGACTTCCAGCAGGAAGGCCGCCACCGGGTGGCTCGCAGCCGTCGCCGCCTGCCCGAATCCGAACACCACAACGGCCTGGATCAGCAGGTACAGCGCATCGAAGCCCATGATCGCAGGCGTCAGGATGCGGTTGTGCGTAATGGTCTGGAAGAGCACCGACGACACCGCCACGGCATACGCCACCAGCAGCATCGCCGCCAGCTTGCCGCCGCGAAACGGAATGACGAACGACCACTGGCCGTTGGCGCCCAAGGTCATGAATGCCACGACGCACACCAAGGCGGCCACGCCCAGCCACATCAGGCGCAGCGGCTGCGGCGCGCACCGGACCGGCTGGCGGGTGACGGCAAGCACTGTCTCAGCCAAGGCGGTTCCTCCTCGTGCGCAACAGCCACAGGAACAGGATGCTGCCCAGCACGCCGACGACCGTGCCGATGGGGATTTCATACGGGTGGATGACCAGGCGGCCGATGATGTCGCAGGCCAGCACGAAGACGCCGCCCAGCGCCGCGACCCAGGGGATGGAGCGGCGCATGTTGTCTCCCAGCACTAGACTGACGGCGTTGGGCACGATCAGGCCCAGGAACGGGATGCCGCCCGCCGTCACCACCACCACGGCCGAAATCGCGGACACGATCAAGAGGCCGACGAATGTCAGGCGTGCGTGGTTCAGCCCCAGGTTCGAGGCGAATTCACGGCCCATGCCGGCCACCGTGTAGCGGTCGGCGGCGGCATACGCCGCGCACGCCAGCGCAAAGCCGATCCACAACAGTTCATAGCGGCCACGCAGCACGCCCGAGAAATCGCCTGTCGTCCAGGCGTGCAGCGATTGCAGCAGGTCGAACCGGAACGCCACAAAGGTAGTGACCGCGTGGATCACGCCGCCCAGGATCAGGCCGATCAGCGGCACGATGAAGGGCGTGCGCAGCGGCACCCGGCGCAACAGCGCCAAGAACAGCAAGGTGCCGGCCAGCGCGAAAGCCGTGGCGGTCAGCATCTTGCCGATCACCGGCGTATCCGGCGCCAGCAGGGTAATGACCAGGATGCCGAGCGTCGCGGACTCGACGGTGCCGGCCGTCGTCGGTTCCACGAAACGGTTGCGCACCAGCATTTGCATGATCAGGCCCGCAACCGCCAGCGACATGCCGGCCAGCAGCAAGGCCACGGTGCGCGGCACGCGGCTGACCATCAGGAAGCGCCAGGCGCGGTCGGCCTCTTCGCCTCCGCCCCATAGCGCGGCCAGCGACAACTGCCCCGCGCCCAGGCTGACGCTGGCGGCGCACAGCACCACCAGCAGCACCAACACGGCGGCCAGGCCGCCCCAACCGCTCACCTTTCGCCGCCAATTCACCGGCGACCCTTGCTCGCAACACCCATGCCGCTTACTTTCCTTGCGCCAGCGCCGCGGCGATCTCGTCCACGTTCTGCTGCATGGAAGTCAGTCCGGCGCTGCCCAGCAGATACCAGTTGAAGCCGTTCAGGTACACCACGCGCTTGTTCTTCCAAGCCTTGGTCGGGCGCACCAGATCGTTGTCCAGCATGCGCTGGGCCGATACGCCTTCGCGGCCGATCGCGGCGTCGCGATCAATCACGAACAGCCAGTCGGGATCGGTCTGGGCGATGAATTCGAACGAGATGGCCTGGCCGTGATTGGACACGTTCAAGCCCACGACGGCGGGCTTCACGCCGAATGCATCATGGATTACGCCAAAGCGCGAACCCGGACCGTAGGCACTCATCTTGCCGCCCGTCGTCAGCACGATGAGCGCGGTGCCGGCGTTGGCCGCCTGGCCATGCAGCGCCGAAATCGACGCGCGCAACGCGTCCAGCTTTTCCTTGGCCTGCGGCTGCTTGCCGTAGATGGCCGCCAGCGTCTCGGTGTTGCGCGTCACGCTGCCGACCAAGTCCTTCGGGTCGACCGTCAGGTCGACGGTGGGGGCCAGCTTGGTCAGTTCGTCGTACTTGGGCGCCGACCGCCCGGCCACGAAGATCACCTGCGGCTGGGCGGCATGGATGACCTCGTAATTCGGTTCGAACAGCGAGCCGACCTTCAAGTAACGCTGGTCTGCGTACTGGGCAAGCTGGGGCGGCAGCTTGGCGACCGCCGGCACGCCCATCGCTTCGATTCCCAGCGCGTGCATCGTGTCCAGCACGGCCATGTCCATCACGACGGTCTTGGTCGGATTGGCCGGCACGGCGGTCTCGCCGCGCGCATGCTTGACGGGCACCGTGGCCTGCGCCGCGCACACGCCCGTTGCCGCGCCCATCGCCAACGCGACGCCTGCCTGCATCAACCAGCGGCGGGCACAGCTCGTGTTTCCTTGCATCGTCATACGCACCTCTTTGTGTTGCGGGGGACGCAAGCGCCCCCCTACTCTCAAGATCAGAACTTCACGCCGACGCCCAGCCAGTAGCGGCGGCCGTCTTCCACGAACTCGTAATCGTCATAGGTCACCTGCTTGTCGAACAGGTTGTAGATGCCGGCATACACCGACACGGTCTTGTTCACCGCATACGAACCGCCCAGATCCACGAAGGTGTAGGACGGCGCGATGAACGAGGACGACGACGCGCTGGTGATGGGCTGGCTTTCCTTGCCGCGGTAGTTCACCCGAGCCCACGCTTGCAGTGCGTCAGACGCCTGCCAATTCAAGGTGGTCGTGAACAGGTGCTTGGGCAGCTGGTTCAGCGGCTGGCCCTGGTATTGGCCGGACTTCTGCTCCGACTTCGTGAACGTGTAGCTGCTGGTCAACGACCAGTCGCGGCCCAGCGGCAGCTTCAGGTTGGCTTCCACGCCGCGCGACACCGCCTTGTCCACGTTCATGTAGGTCGTGGGGTCGGCACCGAACTGGTTCGGGCCTTCGGGGCATTGCGAGGCCGGGCACCCGACGCGGGTGATCTTGTCCTTGAAGTCGTTGTTGAACACGGTCAGGCCGGCGTTGAAGCCTTCGCCGTCGTCATACAGGATGCCGATTTCCTCGGTCACCGACTTCTCGGGCGTCAGGTCCGGGTTGCCGTACATGTTGCCGCCGCGGCTGACCTGGCCCCAGCCTGCCACCGTCTGGCGCAAGTCCGGCGCACGGAAGCCCGTGGACACGCCGCCCTTGAGCGTCCAGCGTTCGGCCATCTGCCACACGCCGTACAGGCGCGGGCTGAAGTGCGTGCCGAAGTTCTCGTCATCGTCCATGCGCAGGCCGGCGGTGACGGCAAAGCTGTCGGTCAAGCGCCATTCGTCTTCGGCAAACAGCGCCCATTGGTAACGGTCGATCTTGCTGGGGCCGCCGGCCAACTGGTTGCCGGTCTGGTCGTTCAAACGCTGGCTGAGGTAGGTGCCGCCCAGGGTCAGCATGTGCGAGCCCAGGGGCAGCGTCCAGCTGGTCTGCAGATTCAGGTTCTTGATCTTCATCTGCCGCGAACGGTTGTCGAACTCTTCCTGCTGCACGTAGCTGTCCGACACCGCCCAGCCCCAACGGCCGGTATGCGACAAGGCCCACTTGTTGCTGCGGTAATCCGTTTCCGACGATGCCGGGCAGCCGGTACGCCCGCATGCGACACCCGGCGCCAGCGGCGCGACCGTCTTGCCCAGCGTGTTCTCGTACTTCTGGCGCATGGTCGTGCCTTCCAGCACGATGTCGTGGTCACGGTTCGGCGTCAGCGCCAGCTTGGCCGTCACGCTGTCCGAATTGCGCTTGCGAAAGCCGTTGACGATGTTGTCTTCATCGCGCTGCGATGCCTGGCCATAGATCTGCAAGCCCAGCAGGTCGGTCTTGATGGGGCCGGACAGATAGAAATTGCCCTGGTAGATATCGCCCGACTTGTTGCTTTCCTGGATAGTGGTGTCCAGGCGGATTTCGCCGCCCCACTCGTTGGGCACCTTGCGGGTGATGATGTTGATCACCCCGCCCATCGCATCCGAGCCATACAGCGACGACATCGGGCCGCGCACGACTTCGATGCGTTCGATGGCGGCCAACGGCGGCGTCCAGCCGCCTTCCACGCCGGCGGAATCCGAGTTGGTACGAGTTTCACGCGAGCTTTGGCGCTTGCCGTCGATCAGGATCAGCGTGTACTGCGGGCCCATGCCGCGCAGGCTGATGTCCTGGCGGTCGCCCCCGCCCGTGATGATCACGCCCGGCACTTCCAGCAGCGCGTCGTTCACGTCGCGGTAGAACTTCTTGTCCAGGTCTTCGCGGGTGATCACGCTGATCGACGCCGGCGCGTCCTTGATCTGCTGCTCGAACCCGCTGGCAGTCACCACGACGGTTTCCATCGTCTTGGCGGAATCGGTTGCCTGCGCCCAAACCGCCGCCGGGGCCATGCCCAGTCCCGCCGCGCAAAGTGCCGCCGCCAAACGCGTGCGCGACACCCGAATGCGGCCGCCCAAGGCCAGATCTTTGCTGCTCATGATTCCGCTTTCTCCCGTACCGAACCCGCGGCGCACCCCGTGTGCGGCGCTGAGTCCAGCCCTCATTTCTTAATGAAAACTATTCTCATATTAGAATTGAGGGTGTCGGAACCGGGCAAACGCCTTTCCACAACTTTTACCTTCTTCGCACTTCTTGACACTCGGCGGCATGGCCATGCGCCACACTACCGGGTGCGGGACACTTGATACGGATGCCTTTTTCTCACTCAGCGGTGGCGCACCGCATCCTGCTGATCGACGACGACGTCGAGCTTGCACAGATGCTGCGCGAATACCTCGAACCCAATCACTGCCTGCTCACGCTGGCTCATACCGGCGCCCACGGCCTTGCCCTGCTGGCGCAAGACGACTACGACCTGGTGCTGCTTGACCTGATGCTGCCGGACGGCAACGGGCTGGACTTGCTCAAGCACTACCGCCGGCGCTCGCGCCGGCCGGTCATCATGTTCACCGCCCACGGCGGCGAGACCGACCGCGTGCTGGGGCTGGAATTCGGCGCCGACGACTACCTGGCCAAGCCGTTCAGCCCGCGTGAACTCAAAGCCCGCATCACGGCGGTGCTGCGGCGCTTCGAGGAAGTACCGGAAGCCACCACCCCCACGCTGACGCTCGGGGCCTTGACGCTGGACCCCGCCAGCGGACGCGTCCGCCTTGATGGTGAAGACATCCTGCTGACGGGCGCCGAACAACGCATCCTGGAATTGCTGATGCGCGCCCCGGGGCAAGTCATCGCCCGCGAACAGATCGGCATGTACGCGCTGGGCCGCCGGCCGGAACGCTACGACCGCAGCATCGACACCCACATCAGCACCCTGCGCAAGAAGCTGCACCTGGACGCGTCCGGCGACTCCCTGTCGATCCGCAATCTGCGCGGGCTGGGCTATGTGCTGGCGGGTGCGGCCTGATGCCGTGGCCGCTGCCCACCCGATCGCTCTTCTGGCGCGCGTTCCTGACCTTTTGGGGCGCCATGACGATCATCCTGGTGTGCGGCATGCTGTTCACCGCGACGGTTGCCTGGTATCGCATCAATTCGCTTGACGGCCTGAACCCGGCCAGCCTGACCCACGACGCCCGGCAAGTCGCCCGCAACCACGGCGTCGACGGCCTGCAACGCTGGGTCCAAGCCATGGACCAACGCTACTCGGCGCTCAAGATCTACGTGCTGGACGCCCAGGACGCCGAGATCCTGGGCCGCACACTGCCCACCCGCATGCACGACTGGCTTGCCGCGTACCGGGCGGCGACCGACCAGTCCCCGCAAGCGGACTACCTGCAGCCTGACCCGGTCGGAGAACGCGTTTCCTGGTGGCAGCCGCAGCTTCTGCCGCTGCCCGACGGATCCCAATTGCTGATGCTGTTCCTGCCCTTTGACTCGTCGCATTGGGAAGTGCTGGGGCTCTCGCCCGTGGCGCTGGCGCTGCTGCTCTTCGCGCTTGCGGTAACCGCCCCTTTGTGCTGGGCACTGACCCGCCACGTCACCGCGCCCCTGACGCAGTTGCGCCAGGCCACGCACGCGCTGGCCGCCGGCCGCCTGGATGCCCAGACGCCGCCCAAGCTGGCTGGCCGCAAGGACGAGCTCGGCCTGTTGGCGCGCGATTTCAACGCCATGGCGGACCGGATCAAGGCGCTTGTCGACACCCGCGAACAGCTGCTGCACAACATCGCGCACGAATTGCGCTCGCCGCTGGCAAGGCTGCGGCTGGCGGCCGAACTGGCGCGCCGCAAGGATGAACGCCAGGACGTGCAGCTGGACCGCATCGAACGCGAATGCGAACGCCTGGACGCCCTGGTGGGCAGCACGCTGCGCCTGGCCCGCCTGGGCGCCCAGCCCGAGCCCAGCGATACGCTCGACCTGACCGACGTCGTGACCGCGGTCGTGGACGATGCCCGCTACGAGGCTGGCGAACAGCAAGTGCGCATCCTCTGGGAAAGGCCGCCCCCGGTAGCGGTGATGGGCGATCGCGATAGCTTGGCCAGCGCCATCGAGAACGTGCTGCGTAATGCCCTGCGCTTCGCCCCCGCGCACAGCGCGATTCGGGTCCGGCTCTCGATCGGTGTGCGCGAAGCCTGCCTGGAAATCGAAGACCGCGGGCCGGGCGTGCCCGCAGCGGACCTGGAATCCCTGTTCGAGCCGTTCTTCCGCACCGCATCCGGATCGAAGGCGCCAGGTTCCGGCGCCGGCCTGGGCCTGTCCATCGCGCAAGCCGCGATCGCCGCGCACAAGGGCCGGATATCGGCGCGCAATGTCTCTCCGCAAGGCCTGAGCGTCCGCATGGAACTGCCGCTACTCACAGACTGAACGAAAAAAGGCCCCGCACACCGGCGGGGCCCTCCGGAGAATGCCCGGCCAAAGCCAGGCATTAGGCGGATCAGAACGTGATGTTCGCCGACACCCACAGGCGACGGCCTTCCAGCACCTGGCGGTACGAATTGGTCCAGTTCGCGTTGACCGCCGGCACGTTGGCGCCGACCTTCGTCGCGCCATAGTTCACGAAGTTCTTGTCGAACAGGTTGAAGACCGAAGCCGACAGGGTCACGTTCTTGTTGACCACGTAGGAACCGCCCATGCTGGCGAGCCAGTACGGGTTGTAGAACACCTGTTCCTTCTCCCAGTTCATGTCGTTGAACTGCTTGGCGCGGTATTCGCCACGGACCCACGCATTGAACTGGTCGTTGATGCGCCAGTTCAGGCCCAGGTTCAGCGCATGGCGCGGCTGCGAACCCAGGGGCTGGCCTTCCTTCGCGCCCGAGGTCACTTCACTGGCGGTCAAGGTGTAGTTGCCGTTGAACGATACGCCGCCATACAGCGGAATGCGGCCCCCCAGTTCAAAGCCCTGGATGGTGGCGGTGTCGATGTTCACGCGCTGCGAGAAATTGTCCACGGGAACACCGTTGCGCTCCCAGACGCCCAGATCCAGGCACCCCGGCGCCGGCCCGCCCGTGGCCAGGCAGTTGGGGACGTTCTGCGAGTCGATCTTGTCCTTGAACTTGGTGTGGAAGGCGGTCAGGTTGCCCGACAGGCCCTCGCCGTTGTCAAACAGCAGACCCAATTCGGACGAGGTGCTGCTCTCCGGCTTCAGTTGCGAATTGCCCAGCAGCGGCATGGTGCCCTGCGCGCCCAGACCGATGATCCCGTCCGTCATCAGGTTGATGTCCGGCGTCTTGTAGCCCTTGCTCACGCCGCCCTTGACGGTCCACATCGGCGTGGCGTTCCACACCAGATAGCCGCGTGGGCTCCACTTGCCGCCGAACTGCTCGTTGCGGTCGTAACGTGCGCCGGCCGTCAGCGCCAGGTCATCCACGATGCGCCATTCGTCCTCCGCGAACAGCGCCCACTGGTACTGGCGCTGATCCAGCGGCGCAGAGACCAGCGTGTCCTTGAACTGCTGCTCGCGCCATTGCCCGCCCATCGTCAAGTTGTGCCGGTCGTTGAACAGCGGCATCGTCCACTTTGTGTCGAACACCCAGTTGTCGTATTCCAGGTCACGTTTGGCGCCGTCGGAGGGCCGGCGCGGCGAGTTCATGGGGTTGGTGCGGCCGATGGTTTCGGTCGTGTCGTAGACCAGGCTGGTGTCGGAACTGATGGAACCGCTGTAGCGGCCCAAATGCGTCAGCGCATAGCGCTGGCGGTTGAACTTCATTTCGGGATCGTAGCCGCCGCCCTGGCGGTTGGGCGCGATGCTCGTATTCAGCGTGCCCAGTTCACCGTTGGCGTTGTCGTACGTTTGCCAGTTGCTATCCACGTCGAACAGGATGTCGTGGTTACGGTTGGGGGTCAGCGCCAGGCGCAAGCCCACGTTCTGCTGCTTGCTGTCGCCCAGGCCGGAGAAGCTGGCGATGTCGCCGGTGTAGTTGCCGCTGTTGAACTCGGCCTGATTGACCGGATAGCTGCCGTTCGCGCTCAGGCGGCGGTACTGGCCGCCACGCAAGGTCAGGCCCAGCTTGTCGGTCTTGATCGGGCCGCTCAGGTAGAACGCCGCGCCGTAGTTGTTGCCGAAGGCGTTGTCCCCCTGCGCCGTGCCGTCCAGCGTGATCTGGCCCATCCAATCCTGGCTGACCTTGCGAGTGATGATGTTGATCACGCCGCCCATTGCATCCGACCCGTACAGGGTCGACATGGGCCCGCGCACGACTTCGATCCGCTCGATGGCCGCCATCGGAGGAATGAAGTTGGTGTCCACATCGCCAAAGCCGTTGGGGCGTGCGCCCGAGCTGTTCTGGTTCAGGCGTTTGCCATCCACCAGCACCAGCGTGTAATCGCTGGGCAGCCCGCGGATGCTGATGTTCATGCCGCCCGCTTTACCGCCCCGCTCCACCGTCACGCCTTCCACGTCGGCCACCGCATCGGCCAGGTTATGGAACGGCTTGGTCTCCAGTTGTTCGCGGGTGATCACGGAAATGGACGCCGGCGCGTTCTTGATTTCCTGCTCGAAGCCCGCGGCGGTCACCACAACGGTATCCATCTGGGCGACGCCCATGGTGTCTTCGTTCGCGCCGGCCGCGGATTGCGCCTGGGCGCTGCCCGCTGCGGCGATCGCCAAGGCCAGCGGCAACAAGCGGAAAGACGGGAAATGGGCGGGACGAGCTCCCCCGGAGCCCTTGATGCATTTCTGAGTCGACATAGGGAATCAATTGAGACCACCCCGGTAGGGCGGCGCGCATTGCGCTGATTGGAATTTTCAGTGAACGGCAATGATATTCATTCCCAATATTCGATTCAACTTTTTGTCAGGTTTTATTCAGCTTTTAGCAAGTTTCCAGAAAATTCTTAGAAAAATGACGCATCCGCACGACAACTGCTGTTATCGCGCTGCGTACATCGGGGGACGGAAGTCAGTCGGCGTCGGCCAGGATGGCGGCCGGCAACCGCGGCAGAACGCGCATGGCATTGGCGGTGGTGGCATGAGCCACCTGGGCGGCCGTGATACCGCGCAGGTCTGCCAATACGCCGGCGATGCGGGCCAGCTCGCCCGGCCGGTTGCGCCGCTGAGGGGGGTGCAGCCAGGCCGGCGGTATGTCCGGCGCGTCGGTTTCCAGCACCAGATGGGCCAGATCCACCTCTACCGCGTGGCGGCGGATCTGCAAGGCGCGTTCATAGGTCATGGCCCCGCCCATCCCCAAGGCAAAGCCCTGGTCGATGAACGCTTGCGCCTGCTGCGCGCTGCCGTTGAAGGCGTGCGCGATCCCCCCGATGCGGCCATGCCGGCGCAGGTATTTCAAGAGGATGTCTTGCGACCGGCGCACATGCAGCAGCACCGGCAGGTGGAACTCCGCCGCCATGGCCAGTTGCGCGGCATAGAAGCGTTCCTGGCGTTCGCGTGGTTCACCCGACGAGATCTCGGGCACGAAGAAATCCAGGCCGATCTCGCCGATGGCGACGAATCGCGGATCCCCCAACGACTGCTTGATGGTGTCGCGCAGCACATCCAGGTCGGAATCGTCGGCGCGCTGCACGTACAAGGGATGGATGCCCAGCGCGTAAGCGCCTCCGGCGATCTGGCCGGCCAGATCCCGCACGATGGGGAAATTGGCGCGTTCGATGGCCGGAATCACAATGGACTGGACGCCGGCCTCGCAAGCATGGTCGGCCACCTGCTGGCGGTCGGCGTCGAACTCGGCGGCGTCCAGATGGCAGTGGGTGTCGATCAGCATGGGCGTGGCCTCCTCGACAGGATTATCCACCCGGATTGCCTTATCCCGATACCAGGCGGCCGTTTTCCATCAGCAATTGGCGGTCGGCGCGGGCGGCCAGTTCCGGGTCATGCGTCACGATCGCGAACGCCGTGCCCGATTCCTGGTTCACCCGGGTCAGCAATTCGAACATCTTGTGCGCCGTGTTGCGGTCCAGGTTGCCCGTCGGTTCATCGGCCAGCACGCACACCGGCCGCGTCACGAGCGCACGCGCCAGCGCCACCCGCTGGCGTTCGCCGCCGGACAGTTGCCCCGGGAAGTGGTCTTCGCGGGCAGCCAGCCCCACCAGCGCCAGCACCTCGCGCGCCGCCGCACGGGCCTTGTCACGGTTTTCCCGGCGGACGATCAGCGGCATCGCCACATTGTCCAGCGCCGAGAACTCGGGCAGCAGATGGTGGAACTGGTACACGAAACCCAGGCTGCTGTTGCGCACGGCACTCTTTTTGGCTTCGGACAAGCCCATCGCCAGCTTGCCGTCGACGGACACCGAACCGCTGGTCGGCACGTCCAACAGGCCCAGGATATGCAGCAAGGTGCTCTTGCCCGAGCCGGATGCGCCAACGATGGCGACCATCTCGCCACGCGCGACAGATAGGCTGACGTTGCTGAGCACTTCGATGCGCGCAGGGCCTTCGTCGTAGACCTTGACGATGTTCTCGGCCTGCAGGGCAGGCGTCAACGACGCACGATTCGGAGCATCAATCATGGCGCAGCACCTGTGCGGGTTGCAGGCGCGACGCGCGCCAGCTGGGATACAGCGTCGCCAGCAGCGACAGCACCAGGGAGGTCATGCCGATCGTGACGATATCGCCGATTTGCGGATCGGACGGCAAGGCGCTGATGAAATAGACTTCGCGCGGCAGGAAATGCACGCCCAGCAACCGTTCGATGAAGGGCACGATCACGTCCACGTTGTACGCGATGACAATGCCGCCCGCCACGCCCAGCAAGGTGCCGATCACGCCGATCAGCGCACCCTGCACCAGGAAGATGCGGGCCACTTCGCCCGGCCCCGCGCCCAAGGTGCGCAGGATGGCGATGTCGGACTGCTTGTCTTTCACGGCCATTACCAGCGACGACAGCAGGTTGAACGCCGCCACCGCCACGATCAGCGCCAGGATCAGGAACATCATGCGCTTTTCGGTCTGCACGGCTGCAAACCAGGTGCGGTTGTTGCGCGACCAGTCGCTGGCCATTACATAAGGCGGCAGCACTTTCTTCAGTTCGCTGGCCACTTCGGGCGCCTTCTGCATGTCGGCGATGCGCAGGCGCACGCCGGCCGTGCCGCTTTCGCGGAACACGCGCGCGGCGTCTTCGTTGTCGACGAACGCCAGCGAGGAATCGTATTCATAGTGGCCGGACGAGAACACGCCCACCACGGTGAACTGGCGCATGCGCGGCGCGAATCCGGCGGGGCTGATCGAACCTTGCGGCGCCATCATCAGCAGCGTATCGCCCAGTTTCACGCCCAGGCCGTCAGCCAGTTCATTGCCCAGCACCACGCCAAAGCCGCCGGGCTTCAGGTCGGTCAATTTGCCCGACACCATCTGGCGCGGCAGGTCCGACACGTTGCCTTCGGTGGCCGGGTCGATGCCGCGCACCTGCACGCCTCGCAACGCCTGGCCTCGCACCAGCATGCCCTGCGCGGCCACGAAGGGCGCGCCGGCCTTGACCTCGGGGTTCTGCTTGGCCGCGTCGGCAAACTGCTGCCATTGGTCCAGCACGCGCTCCGGCAAGCCGCCAGGAATGTAGAGTTCGATGTGCGGCAGCACCGACAGCATGCGGTCGCGCACTTCTTTTTGAAACCCGTTCATCACGGACAGCACCACGATCAGGGCGGCGACGCCCAGCGCGATGCCCGCCATGGAGCTGGCGGCGATGAAAGAGATGAAGCGATCGCGGCGCCCGCGTCGCTGGCGGATTCGGGCCAACCCGGCATAGCGGGCGCCTATCCAGAGTTCGTAGGGTATTTTCAGCACGTGCGCATTATGGCATTAACAGCCTGGGAATCGCGCCGCGGATGTGCGGTTCCACGACCAGGCGTGTCAAGCTATGGCAGTTGCCGGCGCCGCTTAGTTCCCCGGCCCCGCGCGGACTACAATCCCCGCCATGCTGATCGTCATTCCGGGCGCCCTGCCCGCCCTTCCCGTTGCCGCCGAACTGGCCAAGCTTCTGCCCGAACGCGCCCCCACGCTGCACAGTTGGCTGCTGGCCGGCGCCGCCCGGCCCGCCGCCTTCGACGTGCGTGCCCACGGTTGCACGGCCTTCGAATCCTGGCAATTGACCCGTGCGGGCTACACGCCCGAACCCGGCCTGCTGCAAGGCGCCGGCCTGGGGCCGCTGCTGGCCGCCGGCCGGGCCCCTGCCGGCGACGCCGTCTGGCTGGCCGAACTGGTCCACCTGGCGCTGGGCGCCGACCAGGCCAACCTGCTGGATCCGGGCCAGATGGACTTGCTGCCCGAAGAAACCGCCGCCCTGCTGGACACGGCGCGTCCGCTGTTCGAAGGCACCGGTTTTGCGGTGGATGCGCTATCGCCCCAACGCTGGCGCCTGCGGCTGCCCGACGGCCTGCGCCCGCAGACCGCCTCGCCGCAGGTGGTGGCCGGCCAGCGCTTGAACGAGTGGTGGCGCCAGGACACGGAAACGCGTCCCTGGCGACGGCTGCTGAATGAAATACAGATGGCGTGGCACGAGCACCCCGTCAACGACGCGCGCGCCGCCCGCGGCCTGGCGCCCGTCAACGCCTTGTGGCTGTATGGCGGCGGCACGCCCTGGCCCATCGCGCCAGCGGGCCCCGAACGCGTGCTGACCGGGCTGGACGCGCCGCAACGCACGGGCGACTGGTCCGCCTGGCTGGACGCGCTTGCTGAACTGGATGCCCAGCACCTGCGGCCGCTGGCCGGCAAGAAAGGCGTGCCCGACACGGCCACTGAATTGCTGCTGCTGGGCGACGACCGCCAGGTCGCCCTTACCCTGAAACCGCGCGGGGGCCTGCTTGGCTTGCTGCCCGCGCCCAAGAAAAACTGGAGCGCCTGGTGGTCACACCCCGCTTAACCATCCGTCCGGCCGACCTGGACGCCTGTCACGTCCTGGAAGCCTCGGGCATCCACCCCCTGCTCGCCCGCCTGTGGGCCGCCCGTGGCGTCACGCACCCCGACCAGACCAAGCTGGCCTGGCCGTCGCTGCTGCCGCCCGCCGGCTTGACGCACTCGGCGCATGCCGCCGGCGTGCTGGCCGACGCCCTGCAGGCCGGCAAGAAAATGCTGATCGTGGCCGACTATGACTGCGACGGCGCCACCGCTTGCGCCGTCGGGCTGCGCGCCCTGTCCGCCATGGGCGCAGACGTCGACTTCCTGGTGCCCAACCGCTTCGAAACCGGCTATGGCCTGTCGCCCGCCGTGGTCGACCTGGCCGTCCGGCACCGCAGCGGAAAGCCCGACATCATCATCACGGTGGATAACGGCATCGCCAGCGTGGACGGCGTGGCCGCCGCCAACGCGGCCGGCATCGGCGTGGTCATCACCGACCACCACTTGCCGGGCGACACCCTGCCCGACGCGCTGGCCATCGTGAACCCCAACCAGCCGGGTTGCGGCTTTCCGTCCAAGAACCTGGCCGGCGTGGGCGTCATCTTCTACATGATGCTGGCGCTGCGCGCCGAGCTGCGCCGCCGCGGCGTCTATGCGGCCGACGGCGGCCCGCGCCTGGACACGTTGTCCGACCTGGTCGCCTTGGGCACCGTGGCCGACGTGGTCAAGCTGGACGCCAACAACCGCCTGCTGGTCACGCAAGGCCTGCAGCGCATGCGCAGCGGCCGGCTGCAACCGGGCCTGCGCGCGCTCTTCGCCGTTGCCGGCCGCGAACCGCGCAGCGCCAACGGCTTTGACCTGGGCTTCGCGCTGGGCCCCCGCATCAACGCCGCGGGGCGCCTGGCCGACATGAGCCTGGGCATCGCCTGCCTGACCACGGATGACGAAGCCCAGGCGCTGGAAATGGCGCGCGAGCTCGACAACATCAACCGCGAACGCCGCACCATCGAAGCCGAAATGCGCGAGCAAGCGCTGGCTGCCATGGAAGAACCCAATGCCGCCTCGGGCGCTACCGTCTGCGTGTTTGACCCGGGCTGGCACCAGGGCGTGGTGGGCCTGGTCGCCTCCCGCCTGAAAGAGAAATTCTGGCGTCCCACGCTGGCCTTCGCGCCGGCGGGCGACGACGAAATCCGCGGCTCTGGCCGTTCGATTCCCGACGTGCACCTGCGCGACGCGCTGGACCTCGTGTCCAAGCGCCATCCCAACCTGATCCGCAAGTTCGGCGGCCATGCGATGGCGGCGGGCCTGACCCTGGGCCGCGAAGACTTCCCGGCCTTCGCCCCCGCGTTCGACGCCGCCGTGCGGGAACTGACCGGACGCGACACCTTCGAGCCCGTCATCGAAACCGACGGATCGCTGGAATCCGGCTACGCCAACGCCGATGTCGCGGGCATGCTGCAGCAGCAAGTCTGGGGCGCCGGTTTTGCCGCCCCCCTGTTCCTCGACGAATTCACCGTGCGCAACCAGCGCCTGGTGGGCGAAAAGCATCTGAAGCTGTCGTTGGAACGCGGCCATCAGCGCTTTGACGCCATCTGGTTCGGCCACGACCAGTCGCTGCCCGAGCACATCCAGGCCGCCTATCGCCTGGAGCAGAACGTCTGGAACGGCATGGTGTCGGTGCAGCTGGTCATCGAACACGCGGCATGACGCAAAACGGCGGGGGCTCTTTCAAGCACCCCGCCGTCTGTACCGCCCCCAGGGCGGATCCTTTTATTTATTGACCAGCTTGGCCGGTTGCGCCAGCGCCACCAGCGCGCCCACTACCAGGCAGCCCGACAGCATGTACAACCCGGTATTGGTCGTGCCGGTCATGTCCTTTAACCAGCCCACCAGATACGGGCTGACGAAGCCCGCCAGGTTGCCCACTGAGTTGATCAGCGCGATGCCGGCAGCGGCCGCCGTGCCGCCCAGCAAGGCGGTCGGCAGGCTCCAGAACAACGGCAGCACCGTGCAGATGCCGATGTTGGCCACCGTCAGCGCCAGAATCGCCAACACCGTGTTGCCGCTCCAGACGGCCGAGAAGAACAGGCCCAGCGCGCCGAACAGCGCCGGCAGCGCCACGTGCCAGCGGCGCTCGCGAAGGCGGTCGGAATTGCGTGAAATCAGGATCATGCCGATCACGGCGAACAGGTTGGGGATCGCGGTCAAGAGGCCGATCGCCAGCGGGCTTTGCACCCCCGTGCTCTTGATCAGGCTCGGCATCCAGAAGCCCACGCCATACAGGCCCATCACGAACGAAAAGTAGATCAGCGCCATGGCCCAGACGCGCGGACGGGTCAGCGCGGCGCGGATCGGCGGATCTTCCTTCTGCTGCTCTTCCGCTGCGATGTTGCGGATCAGCACGGCCTTTTCGGACGCCGTCAGCCACTTGGCCTTGTTGATGCGGTCATCCAGATAGATCAGCACCAGCACGCCGATCACCACCGACGGGATGCCTTCCAACAGGAACAGCCACTGCCAGCCCGACAGGCCGTGGTCGCCATGGAACGTGGACATGATCCAGCCCGAGATCGGGCCGCCGATCAGGCCCGACATGGGCACGGCGGTCATGAAGAACGTCGTGATGCGACCGCGTCGCGCCGCCGGATACCAGTAGGTCAGGTAAAGGATGATGCCGGGGAAGAAGCCGGCCTCGGCCGCGCCCAGCAGGAAGCGCAACGCATAGAACATGTGGACGCTGGTCACGAACATCATGCAGGCGGAGATGATCCCCCAGGTGATCATGATCCGCGCAATCCAGACCCGCGCGCCCACCTTGTGCAGGATGATGTTGCTGGGAATCTCGAAGATGAAGTAGCCGATGAAGAAAATGCCCGCGCCCAGCCCATAGACCGTTTCGCTGAATTGAAGCTCCTGCAGCATCTGCAGTTTGGCGAAGCCCACGTTCACGCGGTCCAGGTAGGCCACGACGTAGCAAACCACCAATAGCGGCACCAACCGCCATCCCACCTTGCGGTAGATGCGGTCCTCCTCACTCGCCGGGATCGCCGGCGTGACCCCGGGGGTCATCGTGTTTTCCATCTATGTCTCCTGTCCTCTGGCGGGATCGTCCGGCGGATTGCCGGTACGGCGGTCCGGCATCCCGAACGGGGACGCAACGGCCGCTGGAACAAGCCTAGAGCGCACAAGGTGACAAGAAACTGAACAACTTGGCCTGACTCACGCAAACCCCTAGAGCCGGATCCGTCCCCCTTCTTGCAACACGCGCCCGCGCAGTTGGGCCATCCACGGTAAAATGCCAGGTTTCGCACAAAAGTCATCAGGACAGGATCATCATGGAAGCCGAACGTCAGAACCAGCTCGCAGCCCGCCTCGCCGATTACGCGGAGCGCGAACAGGCTCTACGGAGGTATCTTTGACTACGATGCCAAAGCTGAACGCCTGCAAGTCGTAAACGCCGAGCTCGAAGACCCGGCCGTCTGGAA
This sequence comes from Achromobacter sp. 18P8.1.1, assembly GCF_057799415.1. Classification (NCBI taxonomy): domain Bacteria; kingdom Pseudomonadati; phylum Pseudomonadota; class Betaproteobacteria; order Burkholderiales; family Alcaligenaceae; genus Achromobacter; species Achromobacter sp. 18P8.1.1. Next base: position 116,485 of record NZ_JBYOKH010000012.1, read on the forward strand.
CGACCCCAAGCACGCCCAGGACCTGGGCCGTGAGAAGAAAGCGCTGGAAACCGTGGTGGAAACGCTCACGGGGCTGGGCACGGGCCTGGCCGACGCCAACGAACTGTTCGAAATGGCCAAGGCCGACGACGACGATTCCACGCTGGAATCCATCGAAGTGGACGCCGACGGCTACCAGGAAAAGCTCGAAGACCTGGAATTCCGCCGCATGTTCTCCAATCCGGCCGATCCCCTGAACTGCTTTGTGGACATCCAGGCAGGCGCGGGCGGCACGGAAGCGCAGGACTGGGCCTCGATGCTGTTGCGCCAGTACCTGAAATACGCCGAACGCAAGGGCTTCAAGGCCGAGATCCTGGAAGAATCCGAAGGTGAAGTCGCGGGCCTGAAGTCGGCCACGATCAAGATCGAAGGCGAATATGCCTTTGGCTACCTGCGCACGGAAACCGGCGTGCACCGCCTGGTCCGCAAGAGCCCGTTCGACTCGTCGGGCGGCCGCCACACGTCGTTTGCCAGCGTGTTCGTCTACCCCGAAGTCGACGATTCGTTCGAAGTCGATGTGAACCCCGCCGACCTGCGCGTGGACACCTACCGTGCCTCCGGCGCGGGCGGCCAGCACATCAACAAGACCGACTCGGCCGTGCGCCTGACCCACATCCCCACCGGGATCGTGGTCCAGTGCCAGAACGACCGCTCGCAGCACCGCAACCGCGCCGAAGCCATGCAGATGCTGAAGTCCAAGCTCTACGAACTGGAAATGCGCAACCGCATGGCCGAGCAGCAGAAGCTGGAAGACTCCAAGACCGATGTGGGCTGGGGCCACCAGATCCGTTCCTACGTGCTGGACCAGAGCCGCATCAAGGACCTGCGCACGAACGTTGAAATCTCCAACACGCAGAAAGTGCTGGACGGCGACCTGGACCCCTTCATCCAGGCCAGCCTGAAGCAAGGCGTCTAAGTCTCTTGCGCTACTTCCGCTAACCGCACCCAGAGGTCCACGAATGTCTGACACCATCGCAATCCTGACCGGCGCATCGCGCGGCATCGGCGCCGCCATGGCGCGCGGCCTGGCCAAACCGGGCACCCGCCTGATCACGCTGGCCCGCCGCGAAGACCCCGAACTGACCGCCTACGCACGTTCGCAAGACGTGCAGCTGGAACAGTTGTCCGTGGACCTCTCGGACCTGAAAGCGGCCGAGGCCACTGCCGAACGCATCTGCGCCGCCCTGCCGCGCGACGCCCGCCGCTACCTGCTGATCAACAACGCCGGCACCGTGCATCCCGTCGCCGGCACCGATGCCCTGATCGACAGCGCGGCCATCACCACGGCGTTCAATCTGAACGTCACGGCCGTCATGCTGCTGACCGCGCGCTTCCTGGCGGCGGTCGAAGACCTCGCGGCCGACCGCCGCGTGCTGAACATCTCCTCCGGCGCGGGCCGCAACCCGAACGCCGGCTGGGGCGTGTACTGCGCCACCAAGGCGGCACTCGACATGTACTCGCGCGTGGTCAAGCAGGAACAGGGCGCCGATGGCGCGCGCATCGTCGCGCTGGCCCCCGGCATCGTCGACACCGACATGCAGGCCACCATCCGTTCCAGCGACCCGGAAAGCTTCCCGGCGCTGGCCAAGTTCCAGGACTTCCACGCCACGGGCAAGCTGTCTTCGCCCGCCAACGTGGCCTCCCGCATCCTCGCCTACCTGGATCGCGAAGATTTCGGCACGACCGAAATCGACGACATCCGCAATTACGACTGATCCCCCGACCATGACCGACCACTCGACCACTCCGGCCCCCGCCCAGGATGAAAACCGCTTGATCGCCGAACGGCGCGCCAAGCTGGCCAAACTGCGCGAAACCGGGGTCGCGTACCCCAACGATTTCGTTCCGGACGCCCGCGCCGCGGCCCTGCATGACAAGTACGACGGCCTGGAGCAGGAAGCCCTGGCCGCCGCCCCCGTCACCGTCAAGGTCGCCGGCCGCATGATGCTCAAGCGCGTCATGGGCAAGGCCAGCTTCGCCACGTTGCAAGACAGCACCGGCCGCATCCAGATCTACCTGGACCGCGGCACGCTGGGCGAAGACAACTACGCCGCGTTCAAGCAATGGGACATCGGCGACATCATCGCGATCGAAGGGTCGGTCTTCAAGACCAACAAGGGCGAACTGTCGGTGCATGCCGCCACCGCCCGCCTGCTGTCGAAGTCGCTGCGCCCGCTGCCGGACAAGTTCCACGGCGTGGCCGACCAGGAACTGCGCTACCGCCAGCGCTACGTCGACCTGATCATGACGGACGCCACGCGCCGCACGTTTGAAGCGCGCAGCAAGGCCGTGGGCAGCATCCGCCAGTTCATGCTGAACGCCGGCTTCCTCGAAGTGGAAACCCCCATGCTGCACCCGATCCCGGGCGGCGCGGCGGCCAAGCCCTTCGTGACGCACCACAATGCGCTGGACATGGAAATGTACCTGCGCATCGCGCCCGAGCTCTACCTGAAGCGCCTGATCGTCGGCGGCTTCGAACGCGTGTTCGAAGTCAACCGCAACTTCCGCAACGAAGGCGTCAGCCCGCGTCACAATCCTGAATTCACGATGATGGAGTTTTATGCGGCCTTCGCGGAATACCGCTGGCTCATGGACTTCACGGAAGAGCTGATCCGCCAGGCCGCCATCTCGGCCACTGGCAGCGCCGTCCTCACGTATGGCGAACGCGAACTGGACCTGTCCAAGCCGTTTGACCGCCTGACGATCTGCGAAGCCATCCTCAAGTACGCGCCGGGCTATACGCAGGCGCAGCTGGACGACGCCGCCTTCGTGCGCGCCGAACTGAAGAAGCTGGGCGCGGACGCCGACGGCCCCGTGCTGTCGCGCGCCGGCCTGGGCGCACTGCAATTGGCCCTGTTCGAAGAGACCGCCGAAGCCAAGCTCTGGAACCCGACCTACATCATCGACTACCCGGTCGAAGTGTCGCCGCTGGCGCGCGCCTCCGACACGCGCGAAGGCATCACCGAGCGTTTCGAGCTGTTCATGACGGGCCGCGAAATCGCCAACGGCTTCTCGGAGCTGAACGATCCCGAAGACCAGGCTGAACGCTTCCGTTCGCAGGTCGAAGCCAAGGACGCAGGCGACGAAGAAGCCATGTTCTACGACGCGGACTACATCCGCGCCCTGGAATACGGCATGCCCCCGACGGGCGGCTGCGGCATCGGCATCGACCGCCTGGTCATGCTGCTGACCGACAGCCCCAGCATTCGCGACGTCATCCTCTTCCCGCACTTGCGCCGTGAAGACTAAGCAGCGGACCGCATCATGATCTTCAAGATCCTGATGCTTCTGCTGGTCGTGGCGGGGCTGGTCTACTGGATCAAGCAACCCCGCCGCGTCCAAGCGGGCGCGCCCTATCAACCCGTGCGGCCGCGCCGCCCGATCTTCATCGCGCTGTGCATCGCCGCCGCGATCGCCGTCGCGGCGTCCCTGCTGACCGCCCTGTTATGGATGGGCGGCGTGGCGGGCGGCGTCACCGGTGGCGGTTATCACGGCGAGGCGGACTTCCTGCTTCCCGTGTCGGGCTCGCTGCTGGCGCTGGGCATCGCCTGCGCCGTGGGTGCATTCCTCAAGCGCCGCGGCTGACTGCTTCCACCGGCCACGTCCCCACGCCTGACGGCAGGGTCGGCAAGGCCGCCAGCAACATCGCATCAATAAACTCGGCGGGCGCCAGCCGTCCGCCGGGCTTGTACCACTGCACCGTCAGGTTCATCGCCCCCAGCACGCAGCGTTTGATGACGCGCGCATCGCCCTTGATCAGCCCGGCGTTCACCGCATCCGACACCACCGATTGCCACATGGCCTCGTAGCGGTCGCTCAGCGCCTTCACGGCCGACTGGCTCGGTGCTGACAGGCTGCGCCATTCATACACCAGCGCATTCATCGCATCGCCGCCAGCGCCGTGCAGCATGCTCCACATATGGACCCGGAACAGTGCCGCCAGGCGATCGGCCGGCGCGTTGTACCGCGCCAGCGCCCGCTCTCCATCGTCGATCACTTCCTGGATGCCGTTGTTCATGACCGCCACCAGGATCTCTTCCTTGCTGCGGAAATGATGAAACAGGCTACCCGACTGCAGGCCAACAGCGCGCGCCAATTCGCGCACCGTCGTGCGCTCGTAGCCGTGCTTGCAGAAGAGCCTGCCCGCCGCCAGCACCAGCTCGCGGCGGCGTTCGGAATCCGCGCCCTCTTCCCGCGGCGCGGGGGCTTCGGTCTTTTCCATGTGCGCTCACAGCCTCTGGATGATGGTCGCCGTCGCCATGCCATGGCCGATGCACATGAGTTGCAGGCCGAACTCGCCTTCGGTTGCCTCCAACCCGGCCAGCATCTTGGCCATCAGCCCCGCGCCGGTCGCGCCCAGCGGATGTCCGTGCGCAATCGCGCCGCCCCAAGGATTCACCCGCGAAAGCTTGGCGTCCAGTTCACGTTGCCAGGCCAGCACCACGCTGGCGAAGGCCTCGTTGATCTCGATCCAGTCGATGTCCTCGAGCGTCAGGCCCGCGCGCGCCAGCGCGAGCCGGGTAGCCGGAATCACGCCCGTCAGCTGCATCACGGGATCCGACCCGACCACCACCCGCGCCAGGAATCGCGCACGCGGCCGCAAGCCGTCGGCCAGCGCGGTGTCGCGGTCCGCCAGCAGGACCGCCGCCGCGCCGTCCGCCAATTGGCTGGCATTGGCGGCGGTCACGCCGCCTTGTCCCGGGGCACGCATCGCAGGCGCCATGGCCGCCATGCGGGCCGGGTCGGTCGCCTCGCGGATACCTTCATCCCGATGCCCGCCCCCTTGCGGACCCGGCAGCAATTCCGCATGCCGGCCCGCTTTCGCAGCCGCCCAGGCGCGCGCATGGCTTTCCCGCGCCCACTCGTCCATCGCCGCCTGCGATAGCTGCCAATGGTCGGCAATGCGCTCCGCGCTTTCGATCTGATGGATGAGCGGATAGCGCTCCAGCAACGCCGGGTTCAGCGATTCAAAACCGCGAAACTCGCCCTGACCCAACGTCACATCCAGGAACATGGGCACCCGGCTCATGCTCTCCACGCCGCCGGCCACCACATACCGCATGTCGCCTGCGGCAATGGCCTGCGCACCGAAATGCACCGCCTGCTGGCTGGACCCGCACATGCGGTTCAGGGCTACGCCCGGCACGCTTTCCGGCAAGCCCGCCAGCATCGCCGACAGGCGACCGATGTTGGCCCCCTGCTCGCCCGCCTGGCTGACGCAGCCGGCGATCAGATCCTCGACCTGGGCGCCCGGCAGTCCGGCGCGCGCAAGCAGCCCCTGCACCGTCTGGGCCAGCAGCGTATCCGGGCGCGTGTCGGCCCACCAACCGCCGCGGCGGCCGAAGGGCGTGCGTGCCGCTTCCACGATCACGGCTTCGTTCATGCCAGCGTCTCCTCAACGTACAGCGTTTCGATTTCGTTCGCGTAGGTGCGGTAGATGCTGGCGCGCCTGACCTTCATCGTCGCCGTCACCTCGCCGTCGTCGTGGTCCAGTTCCTTGGTCAGCAGATGAAAACGCTTGATCTGCGCCACGGGCGCCAGGCCCGCATTGGCGCGCGACACCTCCTGCTGGACCAGCTCGCGCACCTGAGCGCATTCAGCCAGCGACCGGAAATGCGTAAACGCGATGCGGCGCGATTCCGCCCACTTGCCCACGGTGTCGAACTCCAGCTGGATCAGCGCCGACACGTACTTGCGGCCATCGGCGATCACGATGCACTCTTTCACGTAGGGGCTGCCCTTGACCGCGTTCTCGATCTCGGACGGCGTCAGGTTCTTGCCCCCTGCGGTGATCATGATGTCCTTCAGGCGGTCGACGATACGGATGCGGCCGTCCTGCTCGGCCACGACGTCGCCCGTATGCAGCCAGCCGTCGCGCACGGTGTCGGCGGTCGCCTCGGCGTGCTTGTAGTAGCCCTGGAACACCATGTCACCGCGCACCAGCAGTTCGCCGGCATCCCCCATCTTCCAGTCCACGCCCAGGATCGGTTCGCCCACCGTCCCGACTTTCACGCGGTCGGGATGCTGGCCGAAGATCATGCCGGCCGACTCCGTCAGCCCATAGACCTCCAGCAGCGGCACGCCCAGATTGCGGAAGTAGCGCACCACGTCCGGCGGAATCGGCGCCGCGCCCGTCATCGCCACCCGCACGCGCCGCAAGCCGATGAAGTTCTGCAAGGCGCGCAACACCAGCCAGTACCACAGTGCATGCGTCAGGCGTTCACGCGCGGTGTACTGCGCGGGCGACTTCTCCAGGAACGGCGCGCACGCCGCCAACGCCCGGCGGTACAGCCATTGCTGCAGGCGCCCGGCTTCCTGCATCTTGATCGATATCGACGCGTGCAGCTTTTCCCAGATGCGCGGCACGCCCAGGAAAATCGTCGGCGCCACTTCGCGCAGGTCTTCCTGCACCGTGCGGATGGATTCGCCGAAGTTCACCTGGGAGCCCAGGTAAAGCGGCACGAAGGTCGACAGCATCTGCTCGGCCACATGGCACAGCGGCAGATAAGACAGGTGCACGCTGCGGGCATCCATAGCCAACCGTTCCGCGATGCCCGGCGCCACGCCGCGCATGTTGCGGTAGCTGAGCATCGCCCCCTTGGGCTTGCCGGTGGAGCCCGACGTATAGATCATCAGGCCCGTATCGTCCAGCGACTGCGCATCCAGCGCCGTGTTCAAGGCCGCCAGCTCGGCGGCCTCCCGCCCGGCGCCATCCGCTTCGACCTCGGCGAACGTCACGATGCGCCCGCGCTCGGCGGGTGCGTAGGAGCGCAGGCCCTTGGTTTCCATCATGACAATGCGCCGCAGCAACGGCAGGCGGCTGGCCACTTGCAGCACCTTGTCGGTCTGCTCCTGGTCTTCGCACACCACCAGTTCCACGTCCGAATGCTCCAGCACGTAGCCCATCTCTTCGGCCGGGCTGGTCGAATACACGCCCACCGCTACCCCGCCGACGGCGCCCGCGCCCAGCTGCGTCAGCAACCATTCCACGCGATTCTCGGACACGATGGCCACCCGCCCGCCCCGGCTCAAGCCCAAGGCCCGCAAGCCCAGCCCGACGCGGCAGGCGCGCTGCCAATAGTCCGCCCAGGTCAGCGGCTTCCAGATGCCGAAGTCCTTTTGCCGGATGGCGATGGCCGATGGCTGACGCCGCGCCTGCTCGCGCAGCATCTGCGGCAAGGTTAGTTCGGGCCACACGGCCGTATCGAGAGAGGCGATCACGGTCTTGTCCTTCATGACAGCCAGCGCTTGCGCCGCTTGTAGTGCTTGATGTCGCGAAACCCGCGGGTCTCGCCCGTGCCACCGACGCCTAGATAGAATTCGCGCACGTCCGGATCCGCCGCCAGCTTGTCGGCGGTGCCGTCGATCACCACCTTGCCCGTCTCCATGATGTAGCCGTAATGCGCCACGGCCAGCGCCACGGACGCGTTCTGTTCCACCAGCAGCATCGACACGCCCTGCTCGGCGTTGATACGGGCGATGATGGAAAAGATGTTCTCCACCAGCATCGGCGACAAGCCCAGCGACGGCTCGTCCAGCAGCATCAGCCGGGGCTGCGCGATCAGCGCGCGGCCGATGGCCAACATCTGCTGTTCGCCCCCTGACAGATAACCTGCCAAGCCGCGGCGGCGTTCGAACAGGCGCGGAAAATACCCGTAGACCAGGTCGAAATCCACCCGCGCGCCCGGCCGGCCGGTCAACGCATAGGTCGCCGCCACCAGGTTCTCTTCCACGGTTAGGTCCTCGAACACCCGGCGTCCTTCCATCACGTGGGCCAGCCCCGACCGCACCAGGTTCTGCGGCTTGGCGCCCGCCGTATCGCCCCCGTTGAAGACGATGTGCCCGCGCACCAGCGCGCCATCCTCCAGGTCCAGCAGCCCCGACACCGCCTTGAGCGTCGTGGACTTGCCGGCGCCGTTGCTGCCCAAAAGCGCCACGATGCTGCCGGCGGGCACCGACAGGGACAGGCCGCGCAACACCTGCACCGCCTTGTTGTAGACGACTTCGATATTGTTGATGTCCAGCACCGCCGCAGGCGGCGCCGTCGTCACGGCTTGCGCGTCAAGTCCCGGGTTCACTGTCGCCTCACTTCAGCACGATCCAATCGGACGCGGGCACCATCTGCTTCTGCTTCACATCGGCGCGATAGATCCGGCCCACCGGAATGGAATTGCCCTTGATCGAGATCGGCACGCCGATCAGGCCGCCCGTATCGAAGTCCTTGATGCCGTCCAGCGCAGCCTTCATGTTGGCGCTGGTCAGCTCCTTGCCGGCATCCAACGTGCGCTTGGCTACTTCCGTGAACAGCATGGCCGCCAGGAAGCCCTGCATGTAGCCGGTGCTCTGGTACTGCGGACGCATTTCGCGGATCTTCTTGAGCATCGGCGCATCGCCTTCCGTGTCGTAGTAGTAGCGATACGGCATCACGCCCATGAAGCCCTCGGCGTCCTCGCCCATCTGCATCACGGTGGAATTGTCCATGGTCCAGAACGTGCCCATGTAGCGGGTCTTCAGCCCCATGCGCTTGCCCTGCCCCACGAATTCCGGAATGGGCGCCAGCACGTACCCATGGAAGATCGTGAAATCGGGATCGGCGCGGCGCAGCTTGATGACCTCGGTCGAGACGTCCACACTGCCCGGCGGCGTCATGATCTCGGTGGCCACCTTCAGCCCCAGCTTTTCAGCAACGGCCCGCGAACTGGCGATCGGGTCGCGGCCGAACTCCGTATCGGAATACACGAACGCCACTTTCGCGCCGGGCTGCTCCTTGGCGATGTAGCGCAGCAGGATGCCGAACATCTCGGTGTAGTCAGGTCCCAGCATGAACTGGGCGGGATACTTGGCCGGATCGTTCAGCTCGGTGGCAAACGACGCGCCCGTCATCAGGATGTCGCCCGTGCGGTTCAGCTCGGCGTTGATAGTCTTGGAGAAGCCCGTCGAATCGCCGTAGTAGAAATTCACCTTGTTCTGGCTGGTGATCTTCTTGAACGCCGCCACCGACGCATCCACCTTGTACGCCGTGTCTTCCGGCACATAGCGCAACTTGCGTCCCTTCACACCGCCCTGTTCGTTGACGATCTTCACGTAGTCGGTAATGCCCGCATGGATGCCCTGCCCGGCGAAGGCGAACACCCCGCTCAACGGGATCGACCCGCCCAGCACCAGATCGTCCGCCGCCTGCGCCACGGGCGCCGCCAATGCCGCCGCCAGGCCCAACGGGGCCAACAACCTCGATAAACCGCTGCCTAACCGGATGCGCTTCATGGTGTGTCTCCTTGGGTCTTTTGGGTCATGCAAACGGCCAGTCGGCGCTCAGGTCCGGAATGGCCACAGGTGGAAGAAGCGACGCACGCGCCGCCAGATTTCCGCGAGCCCGTGGGGCTCGAAGATCAGAAAGCCCACGATCAGCAGGCCGAAGACGATCGTGCGCACGGGCGACACCAGCCGCAGCGCGTCGCCGTCCACCGGCAGCCAGCCCACGATCAGCTTGAGCAGTTCGGGCACCATCGTCATGAAGACGGCGCCCAGGATGGAACCCAGGATCGAGCCCATGCCGCCCACGATGATGGCGGCCAGGAAGAAGATCGACATGATTAGCGGGAAGCTCTCGGGGGTCACCACGCGAAAGAAGTAGGCCCACAGGCCGCCCGCCACGCCCGCGTAGAACGACGACAGGCCGAAAGACAGCAGCTTGTAGCGCAACAGCCGGATGCCCAGCACCTCGGCCGAGATGTCGCGGTCGCGGATGGCGATGAAGGCCCGGCCGATGCGCGTGCGGAACAGGTTCGCCGCGCCCAGCACCATCAGCACCGTCACGGGCACGATCAGCCAGTAGATCTTGAACGAGGTATCCAGGTCCACGCCCAGCAGGCGCGCAGGCGGCACCTGCAAGCCGCTGGTGCCGCCCGTGAACTGCCAGTTCGCAAAAATGAAGTGGGCGATGAACGACGCCGCGATCGTGGCGATCGCCAGGTACAGCCCCTTCACGCGCAATGAAGGAATGCCCACCAGCAAGCCGCCCAGCATCGCCACCACGCCGCCGCCCAGCAGGTTGACCAGCACCGGCGTGCCCAGTCGCAGCTCCATGACAGCCACCGTATACGCGCCCAGCCCCATGAAGGCGGCCTGCCCCAGGCTGACCAGGCCGGTATAACCCGTCAGGATGTTCAGGCCCGTCGCGCTGGCGACATTGATGGCCACCAGGCAGGCCAGGTAGAGCCAATAGGCGTCGGCCACGAACGGGAACAGAGCCAGTGAGGCCGCCAGCAACGCCAGCCACACATGCTGGGTGCGCGTGTCGAACAGGGACTCGTCGGCCAGGTAGGTCTGCTTTGCAGTCGCGATGCGCATAGGTCAGAGCCTCTCGATTTCACGGGTGCCGAACAGGCCGTACGGCCTGACCATCAGCACCACGACCAGCACGATGAAAGTGGCCAGCAGCTTGTACTCGCCCCCTAGATAGGCGCCCGCCCAGGCCTCCAGCAATCCGATGAACACGCCGCCGACCAGGGCGCCGGCCACGCTGTCCAGTCCGCCCACGATCACCACCACCAGCACCGACAGGCCGAAGACGCCCATCGACGAGGAAATGCCCCCGATGGCGCCCACGATCACGCCCGACACCGCCGCCAGCGCGCCCGCGGCCACCCAGGCCAGTGAAAACACGCGCGGCACGTTGATGCCCATCGCATAGGCGGCGCCCTGGTCCGACGCCGTGGCGCGCAAGGCCACCCCGCCACGCCAGTAGCGAAACACCACCAGCACCAGCAAGGCCAGCACCACGGCCACCCAGAACCCGTAGAACACCTTGGGCGCCACGAACGCCTCGCCCACCATCACCGGCGCGCGCGGCATGAACTCCGGCAAGCGCCGCTGGTCGGCGGTCCAGATCAGTTCCACCGCGCCGACCAGGATCGACGCCAGCCCCACCGTCACCATGAACACCGATATCGGGGCCTCGCCCAGCATGGGCCGTATCGTCAGCCGTTCGACCAGCGCGCCCAAGGCGCCCGACACCACCACGGCGCCTACGATCGCCAGCCAGATCGGCCACTCCATGCCCGTCGCAAACGCATAGAACACGTAGGCGCCCAGCATCAGGAATTCGCCGATGGCGATGTTCACGACCCGCGTCGCCTTGTAGACGATCACGAAGGCCAGCGCCGCCAGCGCATACAGCCCGCCGCTGCCCAGTCCCGCCAGCGTGACTTCCAGGAAGAACAGCATGTCCATCAGGCCGCCTCCCGCAAGCGGCGGCGCAGGTCGCCCACATCGCCCGCCCCCAGATACGCCTTGATGACTTCGGGATTGGCCTGCACCTCGCCAGGCGTGCCGTCCGCGATCACCTGCCCGAAGTTCAGCACCACTACGTGGTCCGACAAATCCATGACCATGCCCATGTCGTGCTCCACCATCAGCACGGTCACGCCCCACTCGGACCGCGCATCCAGGATGAAGCGCGCCATGTCGTCCGTCTCTTCGCGGTTCATGCCTGCCACGGGCTCGTCCAGCATCAGCACCTTGGGGTTCATGGCAAGCGCACGCGCCAGTTCCACGCGTTTTTGCAGGCCATAGGACAAGGCCGACACTGGTGCATGGCGGATGTGGTCGATCTCCAGGAAGTCGATGATGCGTTCTTCGATGTCGGCCCGCAGAGCCATCTCTTCACGGCGTGCGCGGCCGAGGTAGAACAAGGCGTCCAGCACATTGGTGCGCAAGTGCGCATGACGGCCCAGCTTGATGTTGTCCAGCACCGTCATGCCGCGGAACAGCGCGATGTTCTGGAAACTGCGCGCCAGCCCCAGCTTGGCGCGCTCGGGCGCGGCTACGCGCGTGATGTCGCGGCCTTCGAAGCGGACTTGTCCGGCGGCTGGTTTGTAGAACCCGGAAATGGTATTGAATAGCGAGGTCTTGCCGGCGCCGTTGGGGCCGATGACCGTGGTGATGGAACCCGGCGCCACGCGAAAGCCCACGCCGGTCAATGCCTTGACCCCGCCGAACGCCAAGGTAACCCCATCCACCTCCAGCAAGGGAGGTTGCTCGGACTGATCCACCATTTGTCTCCTCGCTTTTTTGATCGCGAAGTTCTTGCCGCCTTGGGCGGACATTTTTTAAGGCGATGAATCAGGCGACCCGCGAGCCAGGAGATGCAACGAACCTGTCTTTACCTACGCCAGACCAGCGCCGGAAAATCGTTCAATGCGGTAGTGCTCCACACAGTGCTTCTGTGCCATGCAGCGATGCGTTACGCTAAGCGTGCTTAAAACAAAACCAAGCAAGCGCTCGGTTCAGACCATAGCATCGCGGTTTTTGGATCGACAGTTGGTACTTACCCGATAACGGAGACACGCCATGACCCAAGGACTTCCCACGTTCAAGACGGTGCTGCTTGAAGCCGAAGACACCCTCGCCACCCTGACGCTGAACCGTCCCGATGCGCTGAACGCCATCGACGTGGCCATGGCGCGAGACTTGCAGCAAGCCGCCCAATGGCTGGAGACGCGCCGCGAAATCCGTGTCGTGCGCCTGCGCGCGGCGGGCAAGGCGTTTTGCGCGGGCGGCGATATCAGCATGTTCACCGGCGACCCTGCTCAGGTGCGCAACACGCTGCAAGACCTCTTCGCGCCGCTCAATGATTTCATCTCCCGCATCGGGCGCATGGACAAGGTCTGGCTGGCGCAGGCGCATGGCGTGGCGGCCGGCGCCGGCCTGTCGCTGGTGCTGGCCTGCGACCTCGCCATCGCCGACGCGGGCACCCGTTTCATGACCGCCTACCTGAAACTGGGCGCCACACCCGACGCGGGCATGACGCACGGCCTGACGCGCGTACTGGGTTCCCGGCGCGCGCTGGACCTGCTGCTGCGCCACGACGCCTTCACCGCCAGCGATGCGCTGGCCTGGGGCATCCTTACCCGCGTCGCGCCCGCCGGTGAACTGGACACTGCGGCGAAGGCCTACGCTGAAGCGCTTGCGCGCCACGCGCCGCACGGCATCGCAGGCGCGAAGGACCTGCTGCGTTCGGCCGAGCATGCCTCGCTGGAAACCCAACTGGCGGAAGAGACGGCGCGCTTCCTGGATTCGGCCTCGCGCGCCGACTTCGCCGAAGGCGTGCAGGCGTTTCTCGAAAAGCGCGCGCCCGATTTCAAGGGCGAATGACGGATCACGCCTGCGGGTCGCGCCAGATCGGCGCGCGCTTTTCCACGAAGGCTGCCAGGCCTTCGGCGGCGTCAGGCGTCGCCGCTGCATTGCAGAAGACCTCGACGGCCGTCGCCAGTTTGCGGCGGTAGTCGTTATCGTTGGCGAACACGAAAGCACGCCGGCCCATCGCCAACACCTGCGGCGGTTTGCTCGCCAGGGATTGCGCCAGCGTGCGCGCTGCGTCCAGCAATTGCGCTTCCGGTTCCACGTGCGTCACCAGGCCCGATGCGTGCGCTTCATGCGCGCTGAACGTCCTGCCTGTAAACAGCAGATCAAACGCCCGATGCTTGCCCACGATGGCGGGCAGGTGCGCGTAGTGGATCGCCGGCAACACCCCCACATCGATTTCGGGATAGCCGAAGGTTGCCGTGTCCGCCGCAACGATCATGTCGCTGGAAATGGCCACCGTCATGCCCCCGCCCCGGACCGCGCCCGACACTACCGAGATCGACGGCTTGGTCAAATTGAACTGGGCGTCGTACAGCTTGATGTACAGCCGGGTCAAGAGCGCATGGACCTGCACGGGTGTACTCGCCAGCAGCTTCTTCATATCGAGCCCCGCACAGAACCTGCCGGGCAGGTCGCTGGCCAGCAACACGGCCCGCACGTGGGCGTCGGCGTTGGCACGCTCAAGCGCGGCGATCAGCGCGTCCAGCATGTCCACATCCAGCGCATTGACGGGCGCGTGGCACAGATGAATCTCCGCGACCCGGTCGCGGACTTCGTAGCGCAGGTAGGTCATGATGGTTCTCCAGCTTCCGAACATTGCGTCGCCGCCTGCACGCTGCCTGCGGCAAGCATCGCCTCGATCTCCCCGGACGTGTAGCCCAGGTCCGCCAGGATCTCCCGGCTGTGTTCGCCCAGCAGCGGCGCCGGCCGCGCGGCCTGCCTGGGCTGTCCGTTGAACCGCACAGGCAAGCCGATATTGCGCACCTCGCCCAGTACCGGGTGCTGGGTCGTCACGATCAACTCGCGCGCCGCCACCTGTGGATGCGCCAGCGCCTGGTCCAAGGTATGGATGGCCGAGCACGCGATCCCCGCGGGCTTCAATGCCGCCAGCCATTGCGCCACGGTGCGCGTCTGGATACGCGCCTGCACCAGCGCCACGGTCGCGTCGAAGTTGCGCACCCGCGCCGCATTGCTTGCGAATTCCGGCGCGTCAACATAATCCTGCAAGCCCGCCACGGCGCAAAAGCGCTGCCATTGCGCATCATTGCCAACGCCCAGCATCAGGTCGCCATCCGCCGCCCGGAACGCTTGATACGGGCACATCGCGGGATGGCCCGTTCCCATCCGCTGCGGAATCTTACCGGTGCGCCAGTAGTTCTGCGCCATGTACGACATCAAGCCCAGGGAGGTATCCAGCAGCGACACGTCCAGATACTGGCCGACACCCGTCTGGCTGCGTGCAAGCAGCGCCGCCAGGATCCCGCTTAGCGCGAAAGAGCCCGTGCCCAAGTCCACGGGCGAGAAGCTGGCGCGCGCATAGCTTCCACCTGGCTCGCCCATGGTGCTGATCATGCCGCTGAAGGCTTGCAGCATCACGTCATAACCGGGCTCTTCGCCCATCGGACCCTCACGCCCATACCCCGAAATTTCGCAGTAGATCAGCTTCGGGTTCAGGCGGCTCAGCGTGTCGTAGTCCACGCCCAGACGCGCGGCGGTCTTGCCGCCGAAGCCCTGCAGCACCACGTCCGCCTGCTCGGCCAGCCGGTGCACCACCGCCCTGCCCGCGTCGGTCTTCAAGTCCACGGCCAGGCTGCGCTTGTTGTGGTTCACCGCCAGAAACGTCGCCGATTGCCCTGCGTCCTGCGGCAGCCAGGCGCGGGTGTCGTCACCCGTGCCCACGGGCTCGACCTTGATCACCCGGGCGCCCAGCTCGCCCAGATACTGGCCGCAAAGCGGTCCGGCAAGCACCTTGCTCAAATCCAGGACGACGATGTCCTTCAGCGGCGCCATGCGTGCAGAGATGGGCAGGTTCATCATTCGGCCTTCAGCCCCACGGCGTTGGCGGCGTCGGTCCATTGGGCCGTTTCGCGCTTGAAAAAGGCGTCCAGGTCAGCCGGCGCCACGGGCAAGGCTTCCGCGCCGCGCTCTTGCATGGCCTTGCGGTACGCGTCGCTTGCCACGACGTTCGCCACGGCGCCGCGCAACTTCGTCACGACCTCAGGCGGCGTGCCTGCCGGCACCTGCAGCGAAAACCAGAACTTCAGGTCCAGGCTGCCATAACCGGCTTCCTTCAGCGTCGGCACGTCGGGCAACATCGGCGAACGCTGGGCCGAGGTGATCGCCAGCGCCTTGAGCCTGCCGGCCTGGACCTGCCCGATGCTGGTCGACATGCTGTCGAACAGGAAATCGATCTGCCCGCCGATCACATCGGTCACGGCGTTCGCGCTGCCCTTGTAGGCCACGCCCACCGCTTGAAACTTGGCGGCCTTCTGCAACAGCGCGCCGTACACGTGCGGCGAACTTCCCGGCCCGAAGGTGGCGTAGCTCAGCCCGTTAGACGTCGCCCGGCCGCGCCCAACCAGCTCGTCCAGCGTCTTCACCGGCGTCCGTTCGGGGTTGACGACCAACAGATTCGGCATGGCGCCGGTGATGCCCACCGGCACGTAGTCCTGCAACGGATGCATCTTCGCGCTGGGATACATCAGCGGATTGATCGCCTGCATCCCCACCGTGTTGTGCATCAGCGTGTAGCCGTCTGCCGGCCCATTCAGCACGCTTTGATAGCCGACGTTGCCGCTTGCCCCGGGCTTGTTCTGCACGATGACCTGCTGCCCCAGTTCCCGCGAGAGCGGCTCCGCCACCAGTCGGGCGATGAAGTCGGTCGGGCCGCCGGCCGAGAACGGCACCAGCAGCGTAATGGGTTTCGAGGGCCAGGTATCCGCAACGGCCGGCGAGGCCAGAACGGTTGCCGCAAGCGCGGCAGCCAGTGCTTTCATGAGCGCCATGATGTCTCCGTATGTTTTTCGATGGTGGCGCTGCATTATGCGAAGCGGAAAGATATACGAGAAATACCGTTTTTATATGCGGCCCATAATAAAATCGTGATATCTACCCTCGTCGAGTGCCTTCATGTCGATGTCGATTCGCGCTATGCAGTGCTTTGTCGCCGTGGTTTCCGCAGGCTCGATCAGCCGCGCCGCGGCCGCGCTCCATGTCGCCCAGCCCGCGCTGAGCCTGTTGATCCGCAACCTGGAGGAAGACCTGGGCGTGGTGCTGCTGCACCGCAGTGCGCGCGGCGTCGCCCCCACCACCGCCGGCACGCGCCTGCTTGCGCACGCACGCGAAATCCTGGGTCGTATCGATGCGGCCCGCGCCGATGTGCGTGAAGACCTGACCGCCCCGCGCGGCACGGTGTCGCTGGCAATGTCGATGTCCATGGCGAAGCTGGTCGCCGTGCCATTGCTGCGCTTCAGCCTTGCACACTGGCCCGGCGTGTATCTCAAGATCATCGAGTCCAGCACCGGCTACATCCCGGGCTTCGTCAGCTCGGGGCATGCCGACCTGGGCCTGACGTTCAGCGACGACGCCGCGGTCGACCTGCGCTTTCAGCATTTGATCGACGAGGAACTGGTGGTGGTGTCTCCGCCTCCGCCCCGGACCAGGGCGAAGCCGCGCGCCGTCGAACTCGACGCCTTGCCCACGATGGGACTGCAGGCGCTGGCCGAATTACCGCTGGTGCTGCCCGGCAATCCGCACAGCCTGCGCAGGCTGCTGGACCACTATCAGCAACAGGAGCACGCGGCCTTCCGCGTCATCGCCGAAGCCAACGCGATCCCACAATTGATAGAACTGGTTCAGGCGGGCCTGGCGCACACGATCCTGTCGTATGAAGCCGTGCGGGCAGAGGCGATGCGCGGGGATGTGGTGCTCCATCGCATCAAGAAGCCGCGCATGACCCGGCCGGTCTATCTTTGCCGCTCGGACGTCTTGCCGCTGTCGATGGCGGCCTCGGCCGTGGCCGATCAGGTCAGCCGGATCATCGCCGATGGCCGGCCGCCTGCTTGACGGCGGTCAGATGAGGCCGGCGCGCTTTTCCACCGCCTGCGCCCAACGCCGCGCCACGGTCGGCGAGGTAGCGCAGGTCGCCGATTCCGTCACCACGCGCACGGCTCGTTCCAGCAGCTGGATGTCCGCCTCGTGCTGGCGTGCCACGTGCGGGTCTTCGAAGAAGATCACGCGCTGGCATTGATGTTCCAGCACCAGCTCCGCGATCTGCGCGTCGCCGCCCAGCGGCCCGCTCAAGTAGCGGTGCACCCAAGGGGTGTCTTTGGGCCAGCCGCGCGACCACGCCAATTCGTTCAGGCGTCCGCCGGTGGTGCCTGTAGCCACCCGCCGCGCAAACTGCGACAGCACGTCGAAATGCTCGCTGGCGAAGGCCACCATCTCGTCTTTCAACGCATCGTGGGCGATCATCGCCAAGGTCTGGCCCGTGAAGTTGAACAGGCGCGAGGCCGACACGTCCGGCGCCAATCCGGCGTGCACGCGTTCGACTTCCATCCATTCAATCGCCCCGGCCAAGGTCGAAATGAACGGCCGGCCATGCGTGATGCATTGGCGCTTCAACGCCAGCGCCTCGGGGAAAATCGAAGACGGGTCCACCGGGTCGATCAGATAGATCGCGCCATCGAACGGCGCCTGCCCGTCTCGGCCCTCGGTCACGCGAGCCACGAGCTTCATCAAGCCGCCCTCGCGCCCGTACGGGTACCGGATCAAGCCGCTGTAGCCCTGCAGCATGCCTTCGCGCACGATCGCATCATGCGTGCGGCCGACGGTGTGCAGTTGCACGCCCAGCTCGCGTATCGTGGATGAACATGCGCGCAGCCAGGTAAACAAGGCGGCATCGGGGCTTTCGTGGTGCAATCGATTGGCGGCCAGGCCAAAACGCAATTGGGCAGCGGGCATCGGTAGACTCAAGCTAAAGGGATCAACGAGCAGAGGCTTGATGATACCGTGGTCGCCATGGCCGCGGCTCGCCAGAATGGAGAGGCCCCCACGCTGCGCACGCTTCGCGTGCTTGCTGCCCCCCAAGGGGGCGTTTTTTCCTTGGGGCGGCCCGGCGGAAAAAATGCCCCCACGCTGCGCACGCTTCGCGTGCTTGCTGCCCCCCAAGGGGGCGTTTTTTCCTTGGGGCGGCCCGGCGGAAAAAAAAACGCTCCCAG